>NZ_CAKZMP010000001.1 GCF_937128705.1 uncultured Kiloniella sp.
ATGCTTTTTCCGAAATGTACGATACCGATATTTCTGCTGGATTGATCTCCAAGGTGACGAACGCTGTGATAGAACAAGTTATACAGTGACAACCTCCTTCGCGTGATCAAGTATACCCTATCGTCTATCTGGACTGCATCGTGGTCAAAATCAGGCAAGATAAACAGGTCATCAATAAGGCCATTTATCTAGCGCTTGGTATTAATGTTGAGGGACACAAAGAGCTTTTGGGTATGTGGTTCTCAGAAAATGAAGGTGCGAAGTTCTGGCTAGGAATTTTGACTGAGCTAGAGAATCGTAGCCTAGAGGATATTCTTATCGCCTGTGACGGCGGCCTAAAGGGCTTTCCAAAAGCTATACAAACGGTTTATCCGCAACAGCATGGCGCTATTATAAAGAGGTCGCCGCCGATCTTAAGCGTGTTTACCAATCAGCCACGGAAGATGAGGAGTTACGCGAGCTTGACCACGTCGATGAAAAATGGGCTGTTAAACACCCCCAAATTACCCGTTCATGGCGCCAAAACTGGGGAAATGCGAATACGCTGTTTGCCTACCTACAAGAGATACGCAAGGCATTTTACACCATCAATGCCATTGAATCGTTAAACAGTGTGATTCGTAAAGCGATTAAGACACGCAAGCTGTTTCCCCATGACGACGCGGTTAAAAAGTTGTTTTACTTGGCCACTCGTGAAGCATCTAAAAAATGAACGATGGCCAACTCACAACTGGCGTGTTGCCCTAAATCACTTTATGATTGTTTTTGACGAGTGACTGTCTGACCATGTTTAGCTTAAGCAGATACACAGAGTTATTTACAGGCTCTATGTTATTGTATTTAGTTAGCTCTTTTATGTAATCTGAGTATTTCTGCAGAGCATCACCTTTCTCATCGTAAAACTCCCACTGATCATATACCCTGTGATTCCCCCTTTTTTTATGACCGATAACTGCCTCGGCGACTTGATAATCTATTTTTAATTTTGACATATTTGTTCTGAGAGTTCTTCTAATATCGTGATTTGTTAAATGCTGAACACCTGAGAATTTCATTCTTTTGGCATTCAAACGCCCCATGCCATTATATGCTATATTTAGAGAGTGTGTGAAACAAAAACCATCATTATAAAACGTTGATTCTTCCAGTATTTTCTTAATTTCAGTTTTATTTGTTATTAATTTATTTTGTTTTTTTTCTTCAAGCGAAATTACTTTTGCAGCTACATTCTTCCTAGCATCTTTGAGGATTTCCATCGATAAATCCGATAATTTTAACCTGTTGGGAAGGTTAGTTTTTGAATTTGTAGCTGGGTTGAACCATTCATTACTCTTAAAATTCACATCTGAAAACCTCATACGTCTGACCTCGTCCCTCCGCTGACCGTTTAATAAAATCATCTGGATTATATGGCGGTGCGGGTATCGAAAAGTTTCAGCCGCCTTCCAAACTTTTATTAATTCATCATTATCAGCAAAACGAGTTTTAGGAGTTTCTTTATAAAGCTTTTTCATACCGGCGATTGGATTGAAAACAATTATGCCAAGGGACACGCAGTCATTTAACATAGAGCTTAATTGCTCATGAATTCGATTCACCTGAGTAGTTAATCCAGCCTTAGTTGAAGTGCCTCTCAATTTTTCTTGCAGAAAATCAGCTATTTCAGGCCTCGTGAGTTTTGCTATTTTTTTATTACCTAGAGCCGGGAGAATATGGTTTTTCCAAATTGCATCGGTATCTTTAGATTTGACTAACTTACTAATATGTAAATCTTTATAACTTGAATAGACATCAGAGACCATCTTGTCTCTATGATCACGTTTGGGATCTATTCCATTAAATATATCTATGAGAATTTCCCGAGCTTTGGTTCTGGCGGCTGACAGAGTCAAATCCGGATAATTCCCAAGCGTTATTCTTTGGCCCCGGCCATGGCGATCTTGATAGCGCAAGCTGAAGCTTTTCTTTCCTGAAACAGCAACCCTAAAACATAGCCCTCTTACGTCGGTATCCGTCAGGTCTAACCTCTTTCCATCCTTCGATCTTGCGGATTTTATAAGTTTGTCATTTAATTTTTTCTTCATTCGACTTCTCGCTGGGGACAGTATGGGGACAGGAATGGCGCTAATCAGAATTAAACAGCATGAAATAGAAATAAATAGCGTTCAATTATTTTTCTATTAAATTCAGTAGCTTGGGGAGATATTTTTGAATTGATTAAACAAAATTAAACGATATTAAATAGAGGAAACCACGTTTTTCCTCCGTGGGATCTCAAAACACCAGGGCGAATGATACCAAAGCACCAAAACTGAACGATACTGAAGTATCTACTAAAAAGTAATGCTCTTTTTATAAACATACAACATTTTGTGCCAAAGTAATAAAAGAAACACAAAACTCAGGTTCAACTGTCACAATTCAGCTCATTCCATGACACGAGCGTTAGATGCAAAAAAGGCTCTTTTCCACACGAAAAAGAGCCCCTGTTCAACATCGCAATAAGCGCGTTTTTCCTAGCCTATTCATCTTTAACAGCATAACCGAGCAATTCAGTCACAAACCCAACACCCATGCGAATACCGTTTTCATCAATACCGTGTCCAAGTTCGGAAATCATTTCCTGATATACAGTTATATCGTGTTCTGTCATCGCCTGTACCGCCGCGGGAAGCGCCTCAGGGGGAACAACTTCATCTTTATCACCATGAATCGCAAGCACTGGACACTTGCTAGATAGTTCATCCTTAAGCAAATCAGGTGCAACCAGCATGCCGGAATAACACATCATGCCTGCAAAAGGTGACTTTTGACGGAAACCAACGTGGTATGCCATCATAGCCCCTTGGGAAAAGCCCATCAGAAAAACACGTTCGGGCGGCAAATTATAATGCGCCATTTCTTGATCAATAAAAGCTTGCACAACAGGCGCTGCTTTTTGAATGCCATCGAGAATAAGATCCCGATCCCTGCTCATCAAGCTAAACCACTGCCGCCCCATCGGGGCCATATCACAAGGCTGATGCGCATCCGGCGAAACGATAGCAGCATGCGGAAGAGCATTGGCAAAAAAAGGTGCAAGACCAATCAGATCCTGCCCATCTGCACCAAGACCATGCAGCATGATTATGAGTTCTTTTGCTGGCCCACCCGAGCTCGGCTCGTGACGAGGTCCAGTTAATGTTACCTCTGACATTTCCATGCCCCCCATGAATAACTATCTACTTTTACACGACTTTTTAACACAGGTCATCAATTTTAGCCAAATAGTTAACAAATTCTCAACTATTGGGCCATAAAAGGGGGCAAAATTTTGGAAAATCAGGCGATACCAGCGTGGCGATAATAGTGCCACAAAAACCGAGCGCCAGCACTACGATGGGGTCGCCAATTTTCGGAAAGCTCGTACATTTCTTTCGGTGTTGGACGATGCTCCAACCCCTTTAAATGCTTCATCGCTTCTTGCAAGGCCAAATCCGCAGCGGGCATGACATCAGGTCGTTTCAAAGCAAACAAAAGATACACTTCACAGGTCCAACGCCCTATACCTTTTACTTGGATCAGATGATCAATAACTTCATCATCTGACATATCCGGTAGATGTTCCAACTGCAGGCGCCCCGCCAAAACATCTTCAGCCAATCCACGTGTGTAACGTTGTTTTGGGCGGCTCAAACCTGCCGCCTTCATGCCGTCGTCATCCAACGCTAAAATATTTTCCGGGGTGATCTCCCCAACTTGTTCCACTAATCTACCAAGGATTGCTTTTGCAGACTGAACAGAAACCTGTTGAGAAATAATCATTCCGACCAAACCGTTAAACCCGGCATCTTGAGATCGGATGGGCGGCAAACCACAATCAAGATATGCCCTTGCTACATCCGTATCTTGCCCTGAAAGTGCCTCCAAAGGGGCACGTAAAGCTTCATCCGATATTTTTTGATCACTCACGGCTGGACTTCCCCCTTGTTCCCATTGCACATTCTATTTGATGAAAACCCATTTAATGACCACATTGCCAACACAAATCTTTCGTTTCGCGCCTTCGCCCAGTGGATATCTCCATCTTGGGCACGCTTATTCCGCTCTCTTTAGCTGGACACAGGCGCAAAAACACCATGCCCAGTTCATTCTGAGAATCGAAGATATAGACACTACGCGATGCCGCAAGGAATTCACTGAGGCGATATACGAAGATCTTTCATGGCTCGGCTTGGAGTGGCGTGATCCCCCTCGTAATCAGTCTGAACACATGGACGATTATCAGAGGGCACTCAAAAAACTAGAAGACCAAAATCTTCTCTACCCTTGTTTTTGCACGCGCAAAGAAATTCAAAACGAAGTCCAGCAATCTGGTCGTGCTCCGCACGGACCAGATGGTTTAATCTACCCCGGCACCTGTAGAAGCCTGTCTGCCACCGAAAGAAAGAATCGCATCGCACAAGGGGACAGCTATGCCCTACGCTTAGATATGGTACGGGCTTGTTCGCTAGCAGGAGAGTTATATTGGCAGGATGAGAAGAAAGGAAAGATCAAGGCAACACCCGAAATTTTTGGTGATGTTGTTCTCGCCAGAAAAGACATCCACACCAGTTATCATTTATCTGTTACCGTTGATGATGCGCTCCAAAACATTTCCTGTATCACCCGAGGCACAGATCTCTTTGAAGCCACTCATATTCACAGGCTTTTGCAAGCGTTACTAAAATTGCCTGTTCCAACTTGGCACCACCACGATCTGCTTCACGATGAAGAAGGTAATCGGCTGGCCAAGCGACACAACGCACTTGCCATAAGAGAACTCAGAAAACAGGGAAAAAGTCCTGAAGACATCAGAATGATGGTCGGAATATCAGAGTGAGACCCACCACTGTAAAATACAAGACGAACTTAATTACGCCCGGATAAAAGGCCGCGTGCAATAACCTGTGCTTGTATCTCTGCTGCGCCTTCGAAAATATTCAAGATACGTGCATCACACAGTACACGGCTGATTTTATATTCTTCCGCATAACCATTACCACCGTGAATTTGCAGAGCATTATCAGCATTTGACCATGCAACACGCGCCCCTAACAACTTAGCCATGCCGGCTTCAATATCACAGCGTCGATCCGAATCTTTCTCCCGCGCCGACGCGTAGGTTAGCTGTCGAGCGATCATGGTTTCGACAACCATCCAGACCAGTTTCCCGTAAACTCTGGGGAAATTGTAAAGCGATTTACCAAACTGGATGCGATCGTGCGCGTATTGCATCCCCAACTCCATCGCACACTGCGCCACCCCGACAGCTCTTGCCGCTGTTTGAATCCTTGCCGATTCAAAGGTCGCCATTAATTGCTTGAACCCTTGCCCTTCTTCCGCCCCAAGCAAGTTCTCTTTTTTGACTTCAAAACCATCAAAACCAAGTTCGTATTCTTTCATACCGCGATAGCCAAGCACTTTGATTTCGCCACCGGTCATACCTTCAGCCGGAAAATCTTCAGTCTCGGTTCCTCGGGGCTTTTCCGCGATAAACATTGAGAGACCTTTATAGCCGGGCTCATCCGGATTGGTTCTTGCCAGCAAGGTCATGATATCACTTCGCGAGGCATGCGTGATCCAGGTCTTGTTACCCGTGATTTTATAACAATCCCCGGATAGCACTGCCCTTGTTTTTAAAGATCCCAAATCTGACCCGGTATTGGGTTCGGTAAAGACAGCCGTCGGTAAAATTTCACCTGATGAAATCTGGGGGAGCCACTTTTGCTTTTGCTCTTCCGTTCCGCCCAAGCGAATGAGCTCTGCGGCGATTTCTGAGCGCGTCCCCAAAGACCCCAAACCGATGTAACCACGGGAAAGTTCTTCGGTCACGACACACATGGCCGTTTTCCCCATCCCGAGGCCGCCATATTCTTCGGGAACCGTAAGCCCGAAAATACCCAATTCGGCTAACTGTTCCACAACTTCTATCGGGATAAGCTCGTCTTTCAAATGCCATTCATGGGCCGCATCACTGTAATCATCGGCAACTTTTCCGAACTGATCCCGGACCATTTCCAGCGTCTCATCACCAAGTCCTAAAGCCCCAAAATTTTTACTTTCAAGGCTATTCACCAAAAGATCAGCCAAAGCTTTTCTATTTTCTTTTGTATTCCCATCACCAATCAACGCACGAACCTCGTCCGTATGGAAATTGAACACATCAGTTTCTTCTACACCCAAATCCTGAGGACGCAGGATTTCAACCTGGCTGATTGCAATTCCACCAGATAACTGGGACAGATATTCGCCAAAGGCTATTTTGAGGATGAGCCGTTCTAGTTCGTGAAACTCATTTCCGCTATCCAGCCTTTGTGCCCAAAGAAGCATGTTTTCCAAAGCAGAAACATACGTCGCCATCCATGCATAGCCATGGGCTGCGAACTGATTTTCCTCAATTAAAGCGGCTGAAACACGCCCATTATCTATTGTTTGTTCAAACAGATAATCACGTGCTTTTTCCTGCAGTGATTTGGATGAGGATATCGCTTTTTCGCAACGGGAAAAAAGCTCTTGGTTTTCTGACATTTTTTGCCTCAATGGAATTACTCAGCCATAGATTTTTCAGTGTACCTGCTTGAAAACAAGAGTAACCGTCTGATGAAAAATCTATTAAAATAAAATCGAACAATAAAAAGACCGATAAGCGCAACAGCCCTCTACAACATGAAGAAACAGAGGTATGCACCCGTATAAGCATAACCATCACGCTTATCGGCAGCAGGAAACTTAAGCGTCAATCACATCTTCCAAGGTACGTAACCCCGGGCGTGTTGATTGAACAAGCACAGCCATATTCCCGGGCTTGTGTTCATTATTCATCATCTTGGTATGGGCCCTTGGTATGTCATCCCACGAAAAGACTTCTGACATACAGGGGTCAAGACGTTGTTCTATAACCAGCTGATTTGCCTGCGACGCCTGTTTCAAATTGGCAAAGTGGCTGCCCTGAATTCGCTTTTGGCGCATCCAGACAAATCGCGCATCAAACGTCAAATTAAAGCCCGTTGTCCCGGCACAAAAAACGACCATACCGCCACGTTTAACGATGTTACAGCTCACAGGGAAGGTTTGTTCGCCCGGATGTTCAAAGACAAAATCAACATCATTGCCCTTGCCCGTAATATCCCAAATTGCCTTACCAAACTTACGGACTTCCTTCATATATTCCTTATAGCCGTCGACATCATTCACTTCAGGCAGACGTCCCCAACAATCGAAATCCCGACGGTTCAAAACACCCTTGGCACCAAGGGACATAACGAAATCTCGTTTGGTTTCATCAGAAATAACACCGATCGCATTCGCACCAGCCGTGGCAATTAACTGAATAGCCATAGAACCCAAACCACCGGAAGCCCCCCAGACCAGAACGTTATGTCCCGGTCTCAGAATATGAGGGCGATGGCCAAATAACATGCGATAGGCCGTTGCCAAGGTCAGGGTGTAACAAGCGGACTCTTCCCAAGTCAGGTGACGGGGGCGATGCATAAGTTGCTGGGACTGGACCCTCGTGAACTGCGCGAAAGATCCATCAGGTGTCTCGTAACCCCAAATACGTTGGGAGGTAGAAAACATGGGGTCACCACCATTACACTCTTCATCATCCCCGTCATCCTGATTACAATGTACAATAACTTCGTCGCCAACTTTCCAACGCGTAACTTTTGACCCCACAGCCCAAACAATCCCAGACGCATCAGAGCCAGCAATGTGATAAGGCTCTTTATGAACATCAAAGACAGAAATTGGCTTACCAAGGCCTGCCCAGACACCGTTGTAATTAACGCCGGCGGCCATCACGAGGACAAGAACCTCGTTATTTTCTAACTTTGGTATATCGACAACTTCAACCTGCATTGCCTGTTCCGGATTACCCTGACGTTCCCGGCGAATAGCCCAAGCATACATCTGCTTGGGGACATGTCCCATCGGGGGGATTTCCCCAACTTCATACAGATCTTTCTTTTCCTGATGCGCTGTAATATCCACGATTTTTGCTGTTTCACTCATCTTAGCCTTATCCCCATTCATGCCACCTTTCTGGTGGTCTTTGATGTCGCCCGGAATGGCAAAAACTTTCTCACTGTTGAAAATCAGTTTAACTTGAGTTGATTATTTTGCAATGCACAATTATTATATTTTTACTAAACACTGGATGATATAGTAATTTTATGTCTATATTTTAACAAAATAACGACAATAACGAAAAATTCAGGGAAATTTCGGATGTCTGAGGGATCAAAAAAAACAACTGACAACGCACATGCAGCAAAAACAGCTGATCGACCTTGGTTATTCAGAACCTATGCTGGCCATTCAAATGCCAAGGCATCCAATGAACTCTACAAAACGAATCTGAAAAAAGGTCAAACAGGCCTGTCTGTCGCCTTCGACCTTCCAACCCAGACGGGCTACGATTCAGATCATATCCTTGCACAGGGTGAAGTGGGGAAAGTCGGCGTTCCCATCTCTCATCTAGGGGATATGGAAACACTGTTTCACGAAATTCCTCTGGATCAGATGAATACATCCATGACGATAAATGCGACGGCCCCGTGGTTATTGGCACTCTATATTGCCTGCGCCGAAAAACAGGGCCTAGACCGCAGCAAACTGTCAGGCACAACCCAAAACGACCTGATCAAGGAATACCTGTCCCGTGGCACCTATATCTTCCCACCACAGCAATCTATGCGCCTTATCACCGATGTGATCTCGTTTACCTACAATCAAGTTCCCAAATGGAATCCTATGAACGTTTGCTCTTACCACCTTCAAGAAGCGGGGGCGACACCTGTTCAGGAACTAGCCTACGCGTTGGCGACAGCCATATCTGTCCTTGATGCTGTAAAGGATTCCGGGCAAGTACCGGATCACGATTTCTCAAAGGTCGTCGGCAGGATTTCGTTTTTCGTAAACGCCGGCGTACGCTTTGTGACCGAGCTTTGTAAAATGCGGGCTTTCACAAGACTTTGGGATGAAATCTGTCAAGAACGTTACGGCGTAACAGAAGAAGAATATAGGCGATTCAGGTATGGTGTTCAGGTCAATTCTCTCGGACTAACCGAACAACAACCTGAAAATAACGTCTACCGTATCCTGATTGAAATGCTGGCTGTTGTCCTCTCCAAAGACGCCAGAGCCCGCGCCGTCCAACTTCCGGCCTGGAACGAAGCCATGGGTCTACCGCGTCCTTGGGATCAACAGTGGTCTCTCAGGTTGCAGCAAATAGTCGCCTTTGAAACCGATCTCCTTGAATATGGCGATATTTTTAACGGCTCTACAGAAATAGAAAACAAAGTTCAGGCGCTCATGAAAGAAGCAAAAGAAGAGCTTGCCCGCATTGAAGAAATGGGCGGCGCAATCGCGGCTGTAGAGAGTTCTTATATGAAGGGCAAATTGGTAGAATCAGCGGCGCAAAGATTCAGGGATATTGAAAGTGGAGATCTCACAGTCATCGGCGTCAACAAACATACAGAAACAGAGCCTTCTCCCCTTACAACGGGCGAAGATAATGGCTTCTTAAAAACGGATGACGCCGCTGAAGTCCAGCAAATTAAGAAATTAAAACTTTGGCGTCAGAACAGAAATGCACATGACGTTGAACACGCCCTTTCCCAACTCAAAACCGCAGCCATGACAAATGACAATATCATGGAAAGCTCTATCGCTTGCGCCCATGCCGGGGTCACAACGGGTGAATGGGCACAAACACTCAGAGAAATTTTTGGAGAGTTTCGTGCCCCGACAGGTGTTGGTCAGAGTTCTTTGAACGAAGGAGACCAGGACCACCTTGTAAAAATACGGGCTGAGCTTGATGAGTTAACAACGAAGATAGGACGCCGCCCCAAAATTCTTGTTGGCAAGCCGGGGCTTGATGGTCATTCAAACGGCGCAGAACAAATCGCAGTTCGCGCAAAAGAAGCAGGATACGAAGTCGTCTACGAAGGCATTCGTTTAACACCGTCACAAATTGTAAACGCCGCCTTGGAAGAAGGTGTCCACATTATTGGCCTCTCTATCCTTTCCGGATCTCACGTTCCCTTGGTGAAAGAGATCATATTAAAAATGAAGACGGCTGGAATTTCAGACATTCCTGTTGTCGTCGGCGGCATCATTCCAAAAGACGATGCCGAACACCTTTTGGAACTAGGCGTTGCTGCCGTATACACACCAAAGGACTTCGATCTTGGCTCCATCCTTAGCGACATAACAAACATACTATCAGCTCCCTACAAAACGGCTGCGGAGTAGTATTCAGCAATCTCGTCATTACGAGACGAGCAATCATATAAAGAAAATAAATAATTTGAGGACTTAATGGCCCTCACTAAAAAGTGAGTTTTAATTTCAAAAGACTGCTCCCATTTAATCTTAACAAAGCTTATGCATGACCCTTGTAATGTTTGTCGTCATTCATACATAGATCATCAAATTCAATTTTACGTACTTAGACTTTTGTTTTGTCAGTACTTTTCAGCTCAATTTATGAGCAACGAGATCAAAATGAACCTTATATTTCGCATCGTTTTTTCAGCAGCTCTTCTCGTCTTTGGCGTCATGTTCCTTGGACGGTCTCATGCACCTAGCGTGCAACCCACAGCTATACTTGAATCAAAAAGCTCTCTTGAATCTCCCCAAAAAATAATGAAATTAAAAAAGCCAACCTCAACACAACACGGCTAATATAGATTTTCAAAACGGATTTTAATCAGAACCAAGTACTTTGCTTTTAATTATTACATATAAATCTCATTGCCAATAAATCTGGGAAATCGCAATATACTCCTGAAATAATGCCTCCCCGCAGCAAATAATTCAGGAGTCCTCCTTGTCTCTGTTAGAGCGCGTCAAAGCCTGTCATTTCTGGCAACCGGAAAATTATCGCCCCTTCATTATCAACAATGAAATTCATGGGCACATCACACATGATTTAGCAACAAGGCTAAAAGACTTCACTTCTGTCTTTGATGTATCATTGCAAAGCGTCGCTCTTTCAACCAAGCTCACAACATTTGAAAACCGCACCAGCGAAGTCGAAAGCGTTATTAAGGCTTTGGTAAAAGATGGCATCATCCCCAGGTGGCGAGATGAAGAATATGCCGTAACCAATAGCTGGCACCTGCCGCCCCTTTTAAAAATGGATCGCGGTGCTTCTGGTCACTTTGGTATTCGAAGTTATGGTGTTCACGTCAACGGCCTCGTTCAGACAAAAGACGGCTTGAAGATTTGGATTGGGAAGCGTGCGTTATCTAAGCCAAACGCACCCGGAGAATTGGACCATATCGTAGCGGGGGGACAACCCTATGGTTTAACCATAATGGAAAACCTGATCAAAGAAGCTGAAGAAGAAGCCAACATCCCACGCGCTATAGCAGCAACAGCCAAAGCAACAGGTATGGTTACCTATCGCTGCGAACGCCCGGACGGCTTGAAAAATGATCACCTTTATACCTATGACCTATATTTGGATGAAAGCTTTACCCCGCAAAACATGGACGGAGAGGTAGAGGAATTCTATCTATGGCCCATAGAAAAGGTTATTGACCGAATCACAAATACGGATGATTTCAAATACAACGTCAGCCTTGTTTTGATCCATTTTTTGATCAGAGAAGGTTATCTCACCCCTGATGACGATACCTATTCAGATTTGATCGAAGGCATGCACCGCCAAGACATTGCGTGATAATTCGTAAAACCAGACACAGAAATAATTCTAAGAAAATAATTCGGAAACATACTTATGGACAGTTTTTTAAATATCTTGATGGTGCTTTCGCTTGTTGCTGTTGTTGTCATCCTTTTTGCCGGACTTATCAGCATGGCCCGCGGCGGTGAATACAACAAACAACACGCCAACAAATTCATGCGGTATCGTGTATTAGCGCAAGGAATTGCACTTATTATTTTCCTGATCGCATTTTGGGCCAAGAACCAATAAGAACAGATTAAAGCTGCTGAACACTCCTTGATAAGAAAAATTTCAGCTTTATTCGTCAAAAGTCAGTCGCATCGGTGATATATCATTCAACTCCTTCCAAGGTATTCTTACCGATAGTTAAAGGAAAAGGAAGGACGATAAACTCAACCCTTTAGAAAGAGAGCTTGCTGTAATGGTTCAATTGACACGCATTTACACAAGAGGTGGCGACAAAGGTAAAACGTCGCTTGGTTCAGGTAAACGCGTCCATAAACACGACCTTCGTGTTGAAGCTTATGGAACCGTTGACGAAACAAACGCCATCGTAGGTATTGCACGATTACACAGCAAAGATCTTGTTGATGACATTCTGGCACGTATTCAAAACGACCTTTTTGATCTTGGCGCAGATCTCTGTTGCCCGGAAGAAAAAGATCCGGAATACCCTCCTTTAAGGATCACTGCCGAGCAGGTGGAGAGACTTGAAAAGGAAATCGATGATTTAAATAGTGATTTATCACCTTTAAAGTCATTTATTCTTCCCGGGGGGAGTGAAATTGCAGCCTATCTGCATCAGGCCAGAACCGTTTCACGCAGAGCTGAACGTTTGATATCAGCACTGAGTCAAGCAGAGGACATCAACCCCGAAGGATTGAAATATATCAATCGTCTTTCTGATTTATTTTTTGTTCTGGCCCGCCATGTCAATGACAAGGGAGCCAAGGACGTGCTCTGGGTACCTGGGGCAAACCGATGATCTTCGGGAGAAAGTCTTCAGGGGATCATTGACAGGGTATGTCGGCGGGCCTAAGGTTCCCGGCGACTGGCTGTTAGAGAGTAAAGTGACAGGTGCATAGATTCCTGTCATTTTGCTTAGGTAAAGCGCGAATATTAAGGATACTTCTAGATGAAAGTACTCGTCCCAATCAAACGCGTTATAGACGCGAACGTGCAGGTTCGGGTTAAATCTGACCAGACTGGCGTTGAATTAACAAACGTCAAAATGGCGATGAACCCGTTCTGTGAGATTGCGGTTGAGCAAGCTGTACGCATGAAAGAAGCTGGCATTGCCAGCGAGATCATTGTTGTTTCAGCTGGACCAGCCCAGGCTCAAGAAACTCTCCGTACTGGCCTTGCAATGGGCGCAGACCGTGGCATTCACATTCAGAGCGATGAAGACCTTCAACCATTGGCAATTGCCAAGCTTCTAAAAGCTGTTGTTGCCAATGAAGAGCCAGGCCTCGTTATCCTTGGGAAACAGGCAATTGATGGTGATAACAATCAAACAGGACAGATGCTTTCTGCCCTTCTTGGTTGGTCACAAGGCACTTTCATCTCTGCCGTCGAAGTAGCAGGTGACAAGTTGAACATCACACGTGAAGTCGATGGCGGTCTGCAAAACGCAAGCCTTCCAATGCCCGCTGTTCTGACCGTTGACCTTCGTTTGAACGAGCCACGTTATGCGTCGCTTCCAAACATCATGAAGGCGAAGAAAAAACCTATTGATGCAACATCACCGGCTGATCTTGGCGTTGATGTGACACCGCGTGTCAGCACACTGAAGGTCACAGAACCTCCTGCGCGTGATGCAGGTGTAATCGTTGGTTCCGTTGCTGAACTGGTCGACAAACTTAAGAACGAAGCAAAGGTGATCTAACGATGTCTATTCTTGTTATCGCCGAACACGACAATGCAAGCATCAAGCCTGCTACCCTAAACACTGTTACCGCAGCGACACAGCTGGGTGATGATGTTCACGTTCTTGTCGCAGGCTCTGGTTGTGCCGCAACTGGCGAAGCGGCTGCAAAAATTGCGGGTGTTTCCAAGGTTCTTGTTTCTGACGCGTCTGAATATGCGCAGGACATTGCAGAAAACATTGCGCCATTGATCGTTAATCTTGCTCCTGGTTACAGCCACGTGCTGGCACCAGCAACGACCTATGGCAAGAACATCCTTCCACGTGCTTCTGCACTGTTGGATGTTCAGCAGATCTCAGAGATCACAGCAATTGAAGCTGCAGATACGTTTGTCCGCCCTATCTATGCCGGTAATGCCCTGGCAACGGTTCAATCTTCAGATGCAATCAAACTTATTACCGTTCGCGGTACAGCTTTTGATGCCGCAGCAGAAGAAGGCGGTTCAGCTGCAGTAGAAACTGTTGATGCAACAGGTGATGCCGGTCTTTCCGCTTTCGAAGGTCAAGAGCTGACAAAATCCGAGCGCCCTGAACTGACAACCGCTGGCGTTGTTATTTCAGGTGGTCGTGGCATGCAGAACGGCGAAAACTTCGCCATGCTGGAACGCGTTGCAGATAAGCTTGGCGCAGCTGTTGGTGCGTCACGTGCTGCTGTTGATGCTGGCTATGTACCAAATGACTACCAAGTCGGTCAGACGGGTAAAGTTGTGGCACCAGACCTCTACATTGCTGTAGGGATCTCCGGGGCTATTCAGCACCTTGCCGGAATGAAAGACTCAAAGGTCATCGTTGCTATCAATAAAGACGAAGAAGCACCAATCTTCCAGGTTGCCGATTATGGTCTGGTTGCGGATCTCTTCGATGCAGTTCCCGAGCTTGAAGCTGAGCTTGGATAAATCTTTTGGCTTATCTCTCTCACTTATTGAGACTTGATATTTCAAAGACCGATCTGCAATGATACCCTACGACAAGACGCTATCAAACATGATAGCGTCTTGTTTTAAATTACAGCGTAGCGGAAAGGCTCGTGAAGAGGATGACTATTCAGGATATTAAATCCGTTGGCATTATTGGCGCAGGGCAAATGGGCAGTGGCATCGCACACGTTAGCTCCATTGCTGGCTTTGATGTTCACATGGTCGATGTCAATCAAGATCAGCTTGATACAGCACTCGCCACCATCAAAAAGAACATGCAGCGTCAGGCATCCAAGGGAAAGATATCCGAATCTGACATTGCCACAGCTCTGGGAAGAATTAAAAACTCGCAGGAACTGGAAAGCCTTTCTGACTGTGATGTCGTTATAGAAGCAGCCACTGAAAACGAAGAAATAAAAAAAGATATCTTCCGTAAAGTTTGCCCTTTGATGAAACCGGAAGCCATTCTCTGTTCCAATACGTCATCGATTTCCATTACTCGCCTTGCCGCAGTGACAAATCGTCCGGGACAGTTCATGGGCATGCACTTCATGAACCCAGTCCCAATCATGCAGCTTGTAGAGTTAATTCGTGGTATTGCGACTGAAGCAGACACCTATCAAGCAATTAAGGATATGACCCACAAGTTGGGCAAAACATCTGCTTCATCCGAAGACTTCCCAGCTTTTATCGTGAATCGTATCCTTTTACCGATGATCAACGAGGCGGTTTACACCCTTTACGAAGGCGTCGGGACGGTTGATTCAATTGACACCGCGATGAAGCTTGGCGCCAATCATCCAATGGGCCCCTTAGAGCTGGCCGATTTTATCGGTCTGGATACTTGCCTTGCTATTATGTCTGTACTGTACGACGGACTTGCCGACACTAAATATCGCCCTTGCCCGCTATTGGTGAAGTATGTTGAAGCAGGCTGGGTTGGTAAAAAATCCGGTCGCGGCTTCTATGATTATGGCGGCGATACGCCTGTGCCTACACGGTAAAACGAATTTAATTACCAATGTAAAAGAGCCATCGTGTTTTCACAGATGGCTCTTTTTATTTTCAGCAATATTTCAGTCAGATCCAGTTTAACCTCAGCCTGTAATCTGGACTGATTTGCGCTTTCTATTTCGCTGTATAAAAATCAACCAGTGTCTTTACTTCCGGCGCATCCCATTCAAAAGGACCGATGAGAGCCCCGACAATCATACCTTCTTTGCTAATCAAATAGGTTGATGGCAATCCCCGTAACC
This sequence comes from uncultured Kiloniella sp., assembly GCF_937128705.1. Taxonomy (GTDB): domain Bacteria; phylum Pseudomonadota; class Alphaproteobacteria; order Kiloniellales; family Kiloniellaceae; genus Kiloniella. The sequence goes on from NZ_CAKZMP010000001.1 coordinate 15,817, forward strand.
CAAAAGCACGAGAAACGCGGCCTTTCGGGTCAACATAGGCCGGTAAATTTTTCAGATCTTTATCCTCAAAAAAAGGAAGAACCTTTTTAAGGCCTGCTCTGTCTTCTGAAAGCGTGACAACACGAAAGAGATCACTTCCCAATTCGGCCTGTAACCTGTCTAGATCGGGCATTTCCTTTACGCAAGGTGCGCACCATGTTGCCCAGAAATTCAAAAGAACAACCTGCCCCTCCATTTCCGCAAACGAGCGTAGTTTTCCCTCTTCATCCTGAAAGGTTTCGATCGGCACTGGAATAGGTGGATCGAACAGAGTAAAGTTCCCTTCGAGTCGCCCTTCGAGTGGAGGTTTATCCACAGCGCCAGCAAATGACACGCTCATCAAAAGCGTTACAGATGCTGCAATGAGCATGTGAAGAAGACCGGACAGGCGAAGGGCTTTAATTTGGATCATTTGTACAAGTCCATAAAGTCGTAAGACCGAATAAGGCGAAAGAGAATACCGTGTCAGAACCAAAAACACCCAGTGAGACATCTGCCAATGCAATGTGGGGCGGACGTTTTAGCGTTGGACCTTCCGAAGTTATGGAAAAAATCAACGCTTCCATCGATTTCGACAAACGCATGTCCGCACAGGATATTGCCGGATCAAAAGCTCACTGCAGTATGTTGGTTAAGCAAGGTATTATCAGCACAGAAGATGGCAATGCAATACTCCAGGGTCTAGACACAATTTCGCGAGAGATTGAAAACGGAACCTTTACCTTCTCTGCTGCCCTTGAAGATATTCACATGAATATCGAGAACAGATTGCGTGAACTCATCGGGGATGCAGCGGGTAGATTACATACTGCGCGCTCTCGAAACGACCAGGTAGCAACGGATTTCAAGCTTTGGGTTCGAAGTGCGATTGATGAACTTGATAAGCAAACTGGCCTTTTGATCGAAGCTTTGATCAAGCAAGCTGAAGATAATTTTGACGTTATTATGCCCGGCTATACCCACCTACAAGCAGCCCAACCTGTGACATTTGGTCACCACATGCTTGCCTATGTTGAGATGTTTGGACGCGACAGAAGCCGACTACGGGATTGTCGCAAAAGATTGAACGAATGCCCTCTGGGTGCTGCAGCACTGGCAGGGACATCTTTCTCAATCGACCGGCACATGACTGCCGAAGCCCTTGGCTTTGATCGCCCAACAGCAAACTCGCTGGACTCCGTTTCTGACAGAGATCACGCGCTTGAGTTTATGTCCTCTGGCGCGATCCTCGCGACCCATCTCTCTCGCTTTGCAGAAGAACTTGTGATTTGGTGTTCTCAAGGTTTCGGTTTTGTCACACTTTCCGACGCCTTCACAACCGGCAGCTCTATCATGCCACAAAAGAAAAACCCGGATGCAGCAGAGCTCATTCGCGGTAAAGTTGGTCGGGTTATCGGTTCAATGAACACTCTTTTTGTTGTAATGAAGGGTCTTCCGCTCACCTACGGCAAAGATATGCAAGAAGACAAAGAGCCCGTATTTGATGCTGCTGATACACTGATTCTAAGCGTGACGGCCATGACAGGAATGATCAGTGACATGGTTGCTAATCGCGACAAACTTCATGCCGCAACAGCCCATGGGTTCCTGACGGCAACCGACCTTGCCGACTGGTTGGTCAAAGAACTTAACCTTCCCTTCCGGGATGCCCATCATGTTACTGGTACCATTGTAAAACTGGCCGAAGACAAAGGCTGTGATATAAGTGACTTGAGCTTAGAAGAAATGCAAAGTGTCGAAGCACGCATTTCTCAGGATATATTCAGAGTTCTCACCGTTGAACAGTCCGCCCAAAGCAGAACAAGTTTTGGCGGAACAGCACCTGAAAATGTTAAGGCCGCTGCGAAAGCTGCCAGAGAGAGATTTTTGTCATGAAACAAGCCGGAACCATAAAACAAATCTGGATTGTACTAGGACAACACATTTCCGGGAAAAGATCTCTTGCAACAGCAACTCTTATTGGCGCAGGTTTGCTACTCGCCGCCTGTGGTAAGGTTGGGGGGCTAGAACGCCCCAGCGGAGATTGGGATTATCCACAACAGTATCCATATCCCCCTGCTGTAACGCCCAACTCCTCTTCAACAGGTATACCGACCGCTGAACAACAAAACGCTATACCCGAGAGTTTGCAGATACGTAAAAATTCGAAGGTCAAGACAAAGATATACGGACAGTAAAATTATGAGTGCCTTTGAATACCGCCATGGTCAGCTTCATGTCGAAGATCTGTCACTGGCAGAAATTGCCCAAGAAGTTGGGACGCCCTTCTTTTGCTATTCCACCCAAGCCATGGTGAATGCATACAACTCTTTTTCTGATGCTCTCGCAAAAGCAGGCGTCAAAGGCACAATCTGTTACGCACTCAAGGCAAACTCTAACCAGTCTGTGATCCAAACCCTTGCCAAAGCAGGTGCAGGAGCAGATGTCGTTTCTGAGGGAGAGCTGCGCCGCGCGTTGCAAGCTGGTGTCGACCCAAAGAAGATTGTCTTTGCAGGCGTTGGTAAAAAACCATCCGAGATGGCCGTTGGTCTAAAAGCTGGCATCCTGCAGTTCAACGTTGAATCTTTGCCCGAATTAGAAGCCCTTTCTGCTGTCGCGCAAAAAATGGGCGTTACTGCACCTGTTGCTTTTAGAATAAACCCTGATGTCGATGCAAAAACCCATGCAAAGATTTCAACAGGAAAAGCTGAAAACAAATTCGGTATTGATATTCCAAGTGTTCGAAATTTCGTTGAACAAGCCAAAGCTCTTCCAAACATCGCTGTTGAAAGTCTGGCCGTTCACATCGGATCACAGTTAACAGACGCAAGCCCGTTCAAAGATGCATTTGCACGATTGGCGAGCCTCTATCGTGAACTACAGAGTGCTGGCCTACCGCTGAAACGGATCGACTTTGGCGGCGGCCTCGGCATTCAATACAATGATGAGACACCGCCTGATCTGACCGAATATGCACAGGCCGTCAGCGAAGCCATGCAAGGATTAGATGCGGAATGTATCTTTGAACCCGGCCGTTTTCTGGTTGGGAATGCCGGTGTTTTGGTGACAGAAACTATATACGTAAAAGATGGCACAAATCGTCGTTTCCTCATCATCGACGCAGCCATGAACGATTTAATCAGACCATCCCTTTACGATGCTTGGCATGACGTCACGCCCTTGAAGCAACCCGATCAAGAGACGCCGCTGAAACCGTGTGACATCGTTGGTCCAATCTGTGAGTCAGGCGATACCTTCGCGACCCAAAGACCCCTACCCGAAATTGCAGCGGGTGATCTCCTCGCCATGGAATCAGCTGGTGCCTATGGCGCTGTTATGGCCTCTAGCTACAATACCCGACTGAATGCTCCTGAAGTTTTAGTCAAAGCAGATCAATATGCGATTGTACGTAAGCGTATTGATTATGATACACTGATAAAACAGGACATTCTGCCCGAGTGGTTGTCAGAATAATATAAGCGACTTTATTCGTCGTATTATGGGGCGGTATGTCCAAATGAGCCTACCAAAGGAACATATGGACCGATGGATAGTACCGCCCGACGAAGATCACTGTTAAAAAAACAGGCCGCAAGGCCCGAGCTTGGGTTACCATGGAAAATTCAAGCTAAAACCACACTGACCAAAATGATCCTCTTTTGGGAAAGCTTTTGGAAAGCATCCTGTTTTTTTTGGGGAACACTTTGCGCTTTTGTTACGCTAGTCCTCCTTGGTTTTCCTGCGCAAATTCCCGCTTGGGGTCATATCACATTCCTCGTTTTATCTTGCGGTCTAATCATTTACGGAGGAATCAAGGCCCTTTTATCGACAAAGATGCCAACTCGTCATCAGGCCTTGCGACGTCTAGAGCAAGAAAACCAACTTTCACATCGCCCTTTAAGTAGTCTTGATGATCGCCCCGTAAAAACCTCAAAAACTGGCCTTGCTCTATGGCTCGACAACAAGAAGCGTTTAGCTGAATCATTCAATTCGCTCAAACTAACAGCACCGAAACCACAGTTATTTAAATTGGACCCTTATGGATTACGGTCATTGATCGTCATAGGACTATTCATTGCATCCTTTTCATTTCATCAATGGCCGGATCGCCTGTCTTCTGCTTTTGAATTAAGCAAACTATCATCACTTTCCAAGCAACAAGACGTGACATTCAGTTTGTGGTTGACCCCTCCAGATTACACCGGGATGCCCCCCCTCTTTTATGACCAGAGCTTTAGCCCACCACATGAAATAAACCTACCAAGCGGCAGTAAAGTAATTGCTCAATTTAATGGGGAAGAAATACCACCCGATATTCTCCTTGGTGATCGGACATATCAAACAGAACAAACAGGTTCATTAAACCATCAAAGCGAGTTCATTATTGAACAGGGGGGAAACCTACGAATTGGTGGATCATTTACATCCGTTGTAAATACCACGATTAACCTCATCGAGGATAATCCGCCCCAAATATCTTTAACGGAACATCCTCAAGCAAATGACCTTGGGTTACTCTGGCTCAATTACGAAGCGCAGGATGACTATGGCACCACCTTACTGACCATAGAATTTTGGCCACAGAATACACAATACGGGCCAAAAAATCCCGAAAGTACAAAGATAGAAACCCCCCTGCCCGCAAGCAAGGTCAAGACTTACAAAGGTCAACAATACCTCGACCTTACCGACAATATTCTCGCTGGTGAAGAAGTATGGTTTAAATTGACTGTACAGGATGGGATAGGGCAATTGGGGCAAATAGAACCAATTAAAATCGCTATTCCTGAACGCAGTTTCACCCATCCTTTAGCTCAGCATCTCGTGCAACTTCGTAAGGACCTTATTACGCCAGGCAACAAGCTTGAAGTTATCGCGACACTTGGCATGTTAGTAAAAAGCCCTGATACATACGACCATGATAGTCTCGTTGCTTTGGCTATGAGCATTGCCGGAAAGCATCTTCTTTTTGAGCCGACACAACCCGGTGTTGCTGAAAGCCAGAATATTCTTTGGAAAACGGCTCTCCACCTTGAAGATGGTCGCATAAGCACCGCGCAAAGAGAACTCAGAAGCATTCAACAACAACTACGTGACGCATTGAGCTCCAATGCGGATCAAGATGAGATCTCTCGTCTTATGGATCAGCTAGAACAAGCTGTCGATCAGCTTCTATCAGATATGTTGAAAGATTTTCTGGACAACCCAGACAAAAACACTCCTGCCCAACCATCCGAAAATGCTCAGACAATTGAAAGTAAAGATCTGCAAAGCATGATCGAACAAGCAAGAATGCTTGCTGAGAATGGTTCTATGGAAGAAGCAATGGAGCTACTTTCACAGCTTCAAAACATGTTAGAGAATCTCGCTTTCCAAAAAGGCCAGCAACCAGGCAACAATGCCAATGACGTAGGGCGAGAAACATTTGAAAAGCTCCAAGATCTGACTAAGAGACAGGAAGAACTTCTGGAAAATAGCTACAAGCGCCAACAAGAAGCCCAAAGTCAACGCGAAGGGAACGGAGCAAAATCCTCGCCACAAACAATGCCCGGCGATGGACGCCCCGGAGAACAAGGGCAAGAGCAGAGCCAAGAACGATATCGTGATGCAAAAAGCCAAGAACGCATCAGGCAAGAGCTTGAACAGATGATGGAGAATATTCAGGAGCTTCTTGGTAATCTTCCAGAAGATTTTGATCAGGCCGAGCAATCTATGGGCATCGCACGCGATGCTTTACAAGGACAAACCGGCGAAGGAAAAGAGAACGAACAAGCTGTACGCGCCCAAACCAGAAGCCTGAGAAAACTGCAAAATGGTACAGAACAAGCCGCTGAAAAGTATTTAAAAATGCTCAACCAAGCCCCAGAACGTGGTAGCGGCTGGGTCAGAGGCAAAGATGGATCAGGACGCGATCCGTTTGGACGAAACATTGGGAGCAAGGGTGGAAATATCGCCAAACAAGGCGTTCCATTGCCTAGCGAAAATGACGTTATCAAAAGTAGATCAATTCTTGAGGAATTGAGAAACCGAAGGAATGATAGAAAGCGGTCTATAGAAGAGAGAACCTATATTCAAAAATTACTGGAACGCTTTTAAAGAATATGAGTTCTAACATGATATTGGCTTGCTCTCATGTTGAGAAGTTACAACATAGTTAATCGCTATAAACTGAGGATTCCCGAACCTCGGAAGATCTTCCGTAATACAAATAAAAGCCAGAAAAAATAGTAGTAATCTAGGGAAAATCTTTCCAATACACGTTGATACCGCTGGGTAATTCACAAACTAAAGACGTGCAATTTAATTTAGCATATAATCACCTATGGTTGTTTTTCGCCAATGGTGGAGTCCTTAATGACTGGAAAGCGTTTATCAAAATACATCATCTTGTTTTTGTACGTTTTGTTTACCTCGCTATGGATGATGGGATCTGTCGCTCTATCTGATGAAAAATCCTGTAATGAGATACGGGTTAATGGGACAACTGATTGGTACCCTGTGTTAATGTATACTGAAGAAACAGAGGTACATCATGGAATTGCAATCGATATTGCCCGTGAAGTCTTTCGGCGCCTTGATGTTGCAGTCGTTGATGAACCCGCTCTTCCTTGGAAACGAATGCTGCGGCAATTGGACAAGGGAGAGCTTGATCTTTTACTCGGTGCATACTGGACCAACGAACGCGCCCAAATTTATGGCTACACTGAACCTCTCATTAAAGACGAGGTCGCCATTTTTGTCCGTAAGGGAGAAGAGTTTCCCTTGAATAACCTTAAGGACTTGGTCGGGCTTGTAGGCCTCCGTCCTATGGGAGGATCATATGGTGAAAATTTTGATCACTATGCCAAAAAATACCTCGATATTCGCGGTGTCAAGGAAGGTGGTACCCTTGATTTATTACTTACCGGACGCGCTAACTATGCCGTATTGGGCCGATACGATGGTATAGCCGATCTTCGGGAAACCGGAAATTCAAATCGCATCAAAGACCTTCCCTGGCCCGTGGCTTCAAACAATGTCCATTTAATGATGAGCAGAGCTTCCCCTTGTTACTACCTTCTGGACGACATCAACAAAGTAATCCGAGATCTCCACAAAGAAGGCTTTACTGAACAGCTTGAGGCGCGATACCTTCAGGTTAATTAAACCTAAATCAGGTAACATTCTGGCGTGGGAGCGTCATTATTATTTAGCTTGTCTGTAGGCCTAAAGCTTCTTCTGCTGCATCACAAATTTCTTGCAAGCTAAATGGCTTTGTCACGACCTTGAAAATCAGCTCTTCCAAGTTATGTGCTCGTTGCTTTTCAGCTGAATACCCCGTCATGAGTAGCACGGGCATTTCTGGGGCATCTTTTGCCACCTTAAGCGCCAGCCCGATACCGTCCAGCCCCGGCATGACAATATCTGTAATCAAGAGATCATATTTGTCTTCACCAAGCGCTTCTAGTGCTTGCATGCCATCGCCAACAGCTTTTACTTCATGATTTTTATGCGTCAAAGCCCGCGCAACAAAACTACGTACAGCCTTATCATCTTCAGCTATCAAAATCTTCGCCATACAGGGTCACCGCTCTCACGCTAAACTTATAGTTAACAATTCGTTAATACGAAGAATATCACGTCGTTGCGAATGATGCCACGTTTGAAAGAACCGACGAAAACTATCAGGCTACAGAGCTATTCATCGACAGGATCAAAGTCAGGGTTTTTCAGAGCATCATCATCCGAAATAAAACTTGTATTAACCCCCGCAGCTTTTGAGCTGCTTAGAAGTTCAATAAAAAACTCTATTTCTTCTTTCGGTTCTAAATAAGGAACATCCAATGTAATGGTTTTACGAGAAACCGCCGCACCACGATTATCTGACAGCCAGCCTATTAGCTTTGGAACGACAACCTTCTTGTCCAGAGTATTCTTAATTTTACCTGTTAAAACAATAACCTTGATACCATCACGAGATCCTCGTTCAGTTTCCTGATCTTCAATTTTAAGACCGTGCCCTACTAAATAAACCTGTAACCCCAAAAGGTCATACACTTTCATAGCTTCAGGAACAATATCGACAATCTTAGCTCTCGTGGGACGGTCAGCAAGGGCATAAGCACCTCCCCCCACCATAATCAAAAGGAGAAGCCAGGCGATAAGTCCCCCTTTTCCTTTTTTCTTTTCTTTCTTTTTGTCTGGAGCAAAGCCTTTGGGTCGCTTGGTGCGTACATTTCCTGGCTCAACAAAGTCATCATCCAGTGGTGCCGGTTCTGGTGGAACTGGCGTAGGCACTTCTTGTGAAGGAGCCGCGTCACTTTCCATCTTTGGAGCATCGTTCGCTTCTTCAGGAATATCCGCGTTAGCAGGTGTAAACTCCAAATCTGGTTCCTGAAACCAAGTATGTCGACAGCTACTACAACGAACCTTGCGCCCGGAATCACCTAGGGCATCAGAGGCAATTCGGAATTTGCTACTGCATTCAGGACAAGAAACAATCATTCGATTTTTCACCAGCGAAGAAACTAAATTGGCCTTAATTTATACGGTCCAGAAAATACGATGGCAAGTAAGGCCTTACCCAGCAGCTATTTTTGTTTTACGTTCGATGATTAATCAAGGCACAAGGCTTTACGCTAGCAGACAAAATATGTCATTGTTTTGCCGTCACTCACCACTATGGATTTCAAACTTTTGGTCCGCTTTCAAGATGTTCATTTGCGTTATGGTTCTGGCCCGGATGTCCTTCATCAGGTCAACCTGACGCTTGCCCCAGGGTCCTTTCATTTTATGGTTGGTCCCAGTGGCGCAGGCAAATCATCCCTTTTGCGACTTATGTATCTAGCCCATCGCCCATCATCGGGGCGTCTGAGTATTTTTGGGCGGGATGTGTCCCAGCAAGATCGTAAAGAGTTAACGATGCTTAGACGACGCATTGGCATTATCTTTCAGGACTTTCGCTTACTTGATCATCTGACCGCTTTGGAGAACGTCGCCCTTCCTCTTACGATTACCGGGCAATCCCTTGATAAGGTCCGACGGAATGTAAGTGAGCTACTGTCTTGGGTTGGTCTGGCTGATTACCTCGACGCAAAACCGCCAACACTTTCTGGTGGGCAACAGCAACGCGTTGCGATTGCCCGTGCCGTCATTGCTCGCCCAAGTTTATTGTTAGCTGATGAGCCTACAGGGAACCTAGACGATAAAATTGCAGAACGTTTACTTTTTCTGTTTGAAGAGCTTAATAAACGTGGCACGACCATCGTTGTCGCCTCCCACAACGAAGGCCTCGTGAACCGTTTCAACCATCCCGTTTTTAAAATCGTGAATGGCGAAGTCAGACTGATCCGCAACGAACAAAACGCGACCGCGTCAATAACAACGGATGGTGCGTGATGTTTGGCAACAGAAACGATGTGCCTCTCGACAGAGATGCATCCAGCAGGTTTTTACCATGGCTAATTGCGATGATGGTTTATCTCGCGACGATGTCACTTGTCATCGCCCTTACAATGAACAAGCTGGCCAATAGATGGGATCAAGGTCTTTCAAGTAGCTTAACGATACAAATCCCTTCAGAATCATCAGAATCAAAGCGATCTGCCATCGAAAAACAGCTTAAGCTTTTCATATCAAAGATTGAAAAGCTGGATAATATCTCCAAAGTTGAACAACTTAACGACACAGAACTAAACAAGCTTATGGAACCTTGGCTGGGCAAAGATATATTGCTTCATGACTTGCCCATTCCTTATCTAATCTCCATCGAACTAGATAATTCCAGTGCCAAAACAATTGATGAAATCAAAGCTCTTCTTGCCCAAGATATTCCCCAAGCCAGCGTAGATGACCACCAACGCTGGCTTGGTAATTTATTGGGCCTGACCAAAATCATTCAAATTATTGCTTTGCTTGTTGTCGTTCTCGTAGGCGGTGCCGCAGCCTTAATGGTTATTCTTGTCACCCGAATGGGACTCGCAATTCATCGGCAAGTCGTCGAGTTATTTCACCATATGGGCGCACACGATTCATATATTGCTTCTCGTTTTCAGTTTCATGCCTTGAAACTCAGCATTGTTGGCGGCCTGTCAGGGTTACTTCTTGCCGGGATCACAATCGCCAGCTTCAGCTCTTTATTGGGGCAGGCAAATAGTGCCGTTCTTCCGACACTTACCTTTAGCGCTGGCGAATGGGGATTGCTCTTATTAATGCCATTATCTGCTTCTTTAATTGCGATGATGACCGCAAGGTTGACCGTTTTAAGAAGCTTGGCTCTGATGCCATAAGGAAAGGATGCCATGACCAACAGAGAAGAGTTGATCGTTGTTTCATAAACCTATGCGCAGAAGATACGTTCTTTTAAAACTTGCGTCCTTCCTAACGGTCACAGCGTTATTATCCTGGGTACTTGGTTTTTTTTGGTTTGCAACAAACCTGCCAGAAGAAGTAACGAACAACTCAGAAGATGCCGATGTTATTGTCGTCCTGACCGGGGGAAGCGACCGTATAAACACCGGGCTAGATCTGTTAGAACAGGGCATAGCAAAAAAACTTTTTATTTCAGGCGTATACAAGGGCGTTGAGGTACAAGAGCTTTTAAGATTATCACAGCGATCACCTAAAAATCTGGAATGTTGCGTCAAGCTGGGGTATCAGGCCGACGACACACGTGGGAATGCACTTGAAAGTCAAAACTGGATAGAAGAAGAAGGCTACAGCTCATTACGGCTTGTCACAGCGGCCTACCATATGCCAAGAAGTCTTCTGGAATTCAGAAATGCGATGCCAGAGATACAAATTCTGCCTCACCCTGTCTTTCCACAACATGTGAAACAGAAAGACTGGTGGCTCTGGCCGGGTAGTATGACTTTGATTTTATCAGAATATGTTAAGTTTCTGATGGCTCATATCAGGATCTGGTTCGAAGATATACAGGCGATATTGATTGGATAAAAACCCGATGATTTTTTTAAGATCCCTGACGTTCAATATTTGCTATTTAATTTGGTGTGCAATTTTTTTCACCCCATGCCTTATACTCATGGTATTCCCTCAGCGCTTTATGCTACACGCCGGGCACTATTGGGCACGGGTAATTTTTTGGCTTCTCAAAGTCATATGCGGCACGACCTATGAAATTCGTGGGCAAGAAAATATCCCCAAAGAGGGGGGATTTCTATTGGTCAGCAAACATCAATCTGCTTGGGAAACTATCGCTTTGATGGCTTTTTCAAACAATCCCTGTTTCATCCTAAAAAAAGAACTTTTGATGATACCCTTTTTCGGGTGGTATCTTTGGAAAAGTGGTGTGGTTGCCATTAACCGCAAAGCAGGGATGAAAGCTCTTCGGCAAATGATCAAAGAGGCAAAAGAACCGTTAGACAACGGTCGCCCAGTCATTATCTTCCCCGAGGGAACAAGAGCTACTCCCTATCAGGAACCAAACTACCAAACAGGAATCGTTGCGCTCTATAGCGGGTTAAATGTGCCCGTTTGTCCAGCGGCTGTTAATTCTGGTCTGTTCTGGGGCAAAGATGCTTTCGTTAAGAAACCCGGTAATATTATACTTGAATATCTACCTGTTATCCCTGCCGGCCTCGACAGAAAAGTGTTCATGAAAACAATGCAAGACAGCATAGAAAATGCCAGTAATCGTCTTATGAATGAAGCTGAGCAGAAAAAAGAGGCATAAATGTCTAAGCCCCGTAAATGTCCAAAGTGTTCAACAGAAATCGGCATCGACGAAGATATCTGTTATGCCTGTGGCGAGAATGTCCCCTTCAATCATCCTTGGTACATAATGCCCCTAGGGGGAATTATCGTTCTCGGCTTATTTTGGCTTTTGACCGACTTTGACGCCTTGATTCAATACATAACACAAAGCATCCCAGATAAATAAAATTAGGCAAATCACTCCAGAGAATACCAAAGATATATTTATCGGAAACAGAGCATAAGATTGGACTTGTGGACCAAGGCTTTCTCTCGGAAAGAACTCACCTCTAATCAGGACTCAGATCAGGGAAGATGCTTTTGAGCCTCAACTACGTTATCGAGAAGTTCTTCCAGACCCGGATCATCAATATTCAGTGCCTTGAGATGTGACACAGTGTTGTCGAGATATTCAAAGCATTGACCGCTACTGCCCACGCCTTGAAGAATATGTGAAATCAGTTCCTGATTATTTAAGCGACCTGCATATTGATTGTGCTTCGTATCCGCCACAAAAGTTGCAGCTATAACTTTCTCACCTGACTTCAGCGAGATATCGTACCAACCCGGGTGGTATACGCCAGAAATCATTTCTCGCTCAAAAAGATAATCCATCACCACAGCGCGTTCTGCCGCAGGAACCTTATAAGCCATTCCAACACAGGAACCACCTTGGTCCAACCCAAGAACAAGCCCCGGGCATTCAGGCGTTCCACGGTAAAAGAAAGAATAGATACAAAAATGTCGATGAAAGCCATCCAACACGGCAGGTTGGACCTCAACATGGGGGAAACCAGGGTTCCACATTAAAGAACCATAGCCAAATACCCAAAAATCCTGGCCCTCTTCGAGCGGTAATTTCGAATCATAAAAGGCCCTTAATTCAGGGGTCGACATTGCTCTGGTTCTCCGAATCGTCTATGGCTAAGAAAAGATGAGTGTAACGATTGCTTTGCAAAACGAAAAGCAACGCCCTCAATTAAAATGATTTAGTTCCATAGAAACCAAGGGGCGATATAAAATGTCTGTAGATGCGGACAAAAACGTCAATCAATCGTCTGGCATTGCAAAGAAGTTGGTCATATCCGGCCTGACACTATGCATACTCTTCATCTCATTCTCTATTGCTTTTTGGTTTTGGGCCGCAAGCCAAATGGAAACAAGCCTGAACAGATGGAGCGAAAAACAACGATCCCGAGGGTTTGAAATTTCTCATGGTCCGCTATCCATAAGTGGGTTCCCCTTTTTAGTTCGGGCAGACCTCAAAGAACCTCGCATTAAATCCCCCAAGGGATGGTACTGGCAGACACCTCACCTAAGCGCTGAAGCAACACCTTGGTCGCCACTCAGCATGATCGTAGATCTGAGTGCAGAACATTTTATTGGCGGTCTTCCCAATAACCATCCCCCGATAACAATCGAAAGCGAGTTGGCAAAATCCACCGCACAGCTAACCCTTGAAGGTGAGTTACTCAATGCTCGGCTTCAGGCCGACAAACTCGTCGTAACCCGTGAGAGCCATCATCCCCTTACAATAACAACACTGGATACAACTCTTGGCCCTCTGAAATCAGCATCGGCCAAAAACCCGCTTCAAGAGTTCAATATCCTCATTAAAGCGCAGGATATAAATCACCCTGAATTGGATAAGACACCTCTAAAGGGTCCGATATCTCAGCTAAATCTGGACGGTACGTTATATGGTACAGTCCCAAAAGCCAAGCTTAAGAAAGCCCTTCATATCTGGCGGGATACAGGTGGTTTTCTATCTCTACACGATATGAGCTTACGCTGGGGCCCACTACTACTGGATGCCAGGGGCAAAATAGCCGTGGACAATTTGCTCAGGCCTTCGGGGAACCTAGACAGCAGAATTGAAGGAGCTGGAGCCGTTGTTAAAAAGCTAGAAAAGACCGGCCTTATAAACAAAGGACAAAGCTTTGGCATAAAGTTATCCTTGGCTGCCTTGGGAAAGACAAACGAGCGCGGACGCCATGAAATAGAAGTCCCACTTATTATGAAAGACGGATGGCTCTCTATTGGCCCGGTTACGCTACTTAAGCTACCGCCCATCGCAAAGTAACAGTATCAATAAAAAAGCTCACTTCCGAAGAAGTGAGCTTTTTACAATTAATCCTGAGTGCTATCTGGTTCTCGAGCATCAAACGTACCCGCCTGATGCGCATCCACAATACCGCGGCGAATATCCCGGGTTTTCCGGAAGCGATCTTCCAGAACATCGCCTTCGCCCCACCTTACCGCTCTTTGAAGCACGGACAAGTCTTCGGAAAATCTTTGCAGCATTTCCAAAACGGCTTCGCGATTGTTCAAGAACACATCACGCCACATAATGGGGTCAGAGGCTGCAATTCGTGTGAAATCACGAAAACCACCCGCTGAGAACTTCACAACATCGGCCTGTTGAGTTTCCTCTAGGTCTGTTGCTGTCCCCACGATTGTATATGCGATCAAGTGAGGCAAATGAGATGTAATCGCCAAAACTTTATCATGATGGTGAGCCGTCATGATTTCAACCATACTGCCCAAGGAAGCCCAGTAATCCGTGATAAGATCAAGCGTTTTGCTGTTGGTACCGGGAACAGGTGTTAAAATACACCAACGCCCTTCAAACAATTCTGCAAAGCCTGCCTCTGGACCTGAATGTTCTGTACCTGCAATCGGGTGCCCCGGAACAAAGTGTACGCCATCAGGTAGATGCGGCCCCACATCCCGAATTACCGATTCTTTGACAGATCCGACATCTGTAACAATAGCGCCTTCCTTCAAAGACGGCGCCATTGCGCAGGCTAAATCATCATAAGTGCTAACCGGCGTGCAAAGGATCACCAGATCAGCATCAACCACAGCTTCGGCAGGCGTTTCATAGATTGAATCAACCAAACCTAATCTCATGGCTGTATCGCGGGTGCCCTGGCTGCGAGCACAGGCAACAATTTCTTTTGCCAAACCATTTTTACGCGTTGCAAGGGCCAGAGACGAGCCAATCAGCCCAATTCCAACCAAAGCGATTTTATTAAAAAGTGGGTCTTTTTTTTCAGTCATTGATAAATGCGGTGAGACTATCGACCACCACCCTCATCTCATCTTCGGTTCCGATTGAAATACGAATATGTTCTGCCAATCCATAGGCAGACATACCACGCACCAGAACACCTTTGTTTTTCAGGAATGTCAGAGCTGCTGCTGCGCGTTCACCGGAACCAAAGTTCACCAGAACAAAGTTACCGACAGAATCATGCGTTTCCAAACCAAGTTCAGACACCTGTTGGCGGAACCAGTTAAGCAGACGACTATTAAGTTCTTTTGACCGGGTAATGTGTTCTTTATCTTTGATTGCAGCAACACCCGCCGCCTGCGCAGCCAAGCTGACATTAAACGGACCGCGAACACGGTTGAGAACGTCAGCGACCTCTGCTGAACAATAGGCCCATCCCAAGCGAAGCGACGCAAGACCGTGTATCTTAGAAAATGTCCGTGTCATAACCACATTGTCATTTTCTTCGACTAAGGTCGCGCCACTTATATAGTCCGCATTATCCACATACTCACAATAGGCAGCATCAATAACCAAAAGCACATCATCACGTAACTCTGTGCGCAACCTTCTCAGCTCTGTTTCCGATACATAGCTTCCGGTTGGATTGTTCGGATTAGCCAAAAACATGATACGCGTTTTATCTGTTACCGCTGCCAACATGGTATCAACGTCAATACGCAGATCTTTTTCCCGGGCTTTCACAGGTACTCCGCCAGCAATCTTGGTACCAATCGGATACATCAAAAAGCCGTGTTCGTTATAAACAACCTCGTCTTCAACGCCAACGTACGCGTTAATCAAAAGGCCTAATAGTTCATCAGAACCAGCCCCACACACAATCCGGTCTGCATCCAGATTTTCTGCTTCCGCGATACCTGTTCTCAGTAAATAAGAGCCGCCGTCCGGATATCGATGAAGGTCCTCTGCGATCGCTAGATAAGCTTTTTTAACCGCGTCTGAAGCACCTAATGGGTTTTCATTCGAAGCCAAGCGGCAAATCCGATCGACACCTTCAACTTTAGATTCTCCACCAACATAAGGGGATACATCCATAATTCCGGGTTGCGGTTTTAAAGCCATTGTAAAAACTCTCTTATTTTACTGAATAGTTATCGGCAACGTGCCGATGAAATTATGCGTCCGTTAATGGAACCGCATAACCACCGATTGTCCAGGCATGTGTAATCCTTTGATCTGACAATTCGGCTAGTTTGGCCAGGCGCTCATCACCTGGCGCCACATAATTATCCACTTCGATCAACTGTAACCATACAGACGGATCAGGCGTGTGGATTTGAATATTAACGGGTTTCAAGTCTGATTTTTCCAACAGATTCGTCAGAGTTGTACGAGACAAAGGCTCGGCAGATTCAACCACAATATAACTGCGATCATGGCCTGTTTTTTCCTGAGCACCCAATCCAACGATAACCGCTTCGGGGCCATCAGTGTTGGACATCTGATAAAAAGGTAAGCGCGCTATAATTCTGGCGTTTGTTGCACCTTCTCCCTGAGCAAGAGAAAGCCACCAAGGATTACCTTCACCGGCCTGAGGTAGAGGAAGAACAACCGCAGTTGCCGCGCCATCCGTGACTTCACGCAAAACACTCATCACTGTCTGACGGCTAGAAATCGGCGTCTCCATGCCAAAATGTTCCCGAGACAGATCGTAGTAAGTATTGTCGCCTTCAGGGACACATACAGATACGGAAAACCTGTTTTCCAGCTGCAGTGTACTTGCAAAGATCTCTCTCCACAGACGAACGATCGCTGATTTAGGCAGGATACCGTCATGCCGTTTAATAAGGTAGCGCAACACCTCTGCTTCTCTACCAGCATCAAGACTTGTAGAAGATTGCCCTTTTTCTTTCACGATTGATTGGACAACATCCGCCCTTTTCATCAAAAGGTCATGGATTTGATTGTCGATTTCATCAATCTGGCTTCGCAAAGAAGAAAATTTATCTTTTTCAGACATAATTTTTAAAGGCCTGTGATTCTCTATTCCAGAGAAGAGATAGACATAGAGGGGGCGAAAAGTAAAAGGAAAGATTCATGTATAGAGTAAGACAGACAGCTTAATTAACTTCAAATACCTGACAGCTCACAAGATGCCTCAGTACGTCGGGTTTCGCGAACAAATGACCGTAACTAGATAAACGATTCCGAATAAGGGCAAACCAGCAATAAATTCTTTTCTCACATAAGTTAACTTACCTCACGCACACTCTAATAACTGCCGTCTCCAAACAACCCAAGGGACAAATTTTGGACTTAATTCGGATCAAGATTACAATCAGGAATACTTTGATGGCTTCGAAATATGATAGATTTTTGATGTATTTTGATAGGCTTGTGGGGCGCCCACCAGGCTTGGTCGACGTATACTCTGAACCTTTTTTGGTGTTCCAGGAGCATATAACTGCTTACCAGCCTCGACAGTTAAAACACCTGCAAACGTTGGAAAAAATCTTTTGCCCATTCGCTCCCATGCCGGTGCCGATTGCAAAAAGGTCAGCCGTTGGCTGGGTGGTACATAAAGGGATCGATTGGTCGTTATCGGCACAAACAACGCATCATTCAAAAGCTGCGAGATCTGTGATCGGCTAAAGGGATGCCCCCAGCCAAAGGGAGTTTTATCTACCCGTGCCCAGATACCCCGTCGGTTCGGGGCAACAATAAGCAATCGACCGTCACTGGTCAGGACGCGCCATATTTCTCGCAACATATCCCGTAGATATTCACTGCTTTCCAGACCATGAACCAATAGGACTCTATCAATAGAATAATCTGGTAGAGGCAACTTTGTTTCATCGACCAGAGATGTTTTCCCAGGTCCCCCGCGGGGCCAGTGACAAACACCTTGCGATGCAGGCATAAAAGCCAGTACACGATCGGCTTCATCTTCGAATTGTGTGAGATACGGCGTGGTATATCCAAGCCCTAAAACAGATTTACCCTTTAAATTTCTCCAGTGTTCGCGAATACTCCCACGGATGACGTGCGCGGCGGTTCCCCCCAGACGGGTGCCGTAGAATCCCTGAAGATCAACAACGTCAGTCCACATTCTTTTCTCTGCTTCTCACTAGATATTTGTGTCGCCATAAACCAGCAGCGAAAATTATAATCAAAAAAAAATTTGATCGTCGATCTTTAAAACATAGGTCGCTAAGATCACCTTAACAAATGAAAAGCCAAAAACGCTTTTACATTTTATACCTTTAAGTACCTCCAATTGGGAAATAAATATGCTTGATGTCAGACAGATCCCTATACTGAGCGATAACTACAGTTACCTAATTAAAGATACAGACACAGGCGCCGTTGCCGTCATAGACCCTGGCGTTTCAGACGTAATCCTTGAAAAAGCAGATGAACTTGGCTGGACGATCACAGATATCATCCTGACCCATCATCATGATGACCACATTGGCGGTCTGGCAGATATCAAACACAAAACCAACGCAAAGGTCACCGGCCCTCAAAGGGATCACCACCGCATTGATGGCATGGATTTTATGGTTGATGGTGGGGATAGCATTCAGTTTGGATCAAAAACGGCAAAAGTATTTTATGTTCCAGGCCATACTCTAGGACACATTGCTTATTGGTTTGAGAATGAAGATATTCTGTTTCCCGGTGACAGCCTGTTTTCATTGGGGTGCGGGCGCTTATTCGAAGGTACGCCGGAAATGATGTGGCAATCTCTCCAGCAATATCTCCCTCTTCCTGAGCAGACACTTATCTATTCGGCGCATGAATACACCCTTTCAAATGCAGAATTCTCTCTTACAGTTGATCCAGATAACTCAGACCTTAAAAAGAGAGTTGAAAAGATCAAGAGTCTGCGAAAAGATGACCAGCCAACAGTACCTAGCTTGTTAAGTGAAGAGTTAAAAACCAACCCTTTTCTACGGCCGAACGATGCCGGAATTAGAGAAACTCTGAACATGCTTTCCGCGACAGATGCAGATGTATTTAAAGAAATTCGTAAACGCAAAGACAACTTTTAACCTCCCTCATAAAACGCCATTAGGCATTTATTAGTAACGTTCTTAATACCGGAGCCATCAATGTATTTATGTTTTTCCCCCACCTCCCCCTATGTCCGCAAAGTGCTTATGCTCGCCATGGAAAAAGGATTGGAGAGTGAAATCAATCTCGTCCCCATGGGAACCTTCACTAAAGAATCAGAAATCTGGCAAAAAAATCCCTTGGGGAAGGTTCCCGCGCTTGAAACACGTGAAGGAACAATCCTATGCGATTCACCCCTGATCTGTGAATACCTGGAAAGCCTGAACCAATCTCCTACACTTATTCCATCATCGGGCGATGCTCGCTGGAAAGCCCTGAATTTCCATGCTCTAGCAGATGGCATTATGGATGCCAGCCTCTTGAGAACAATGGAACGCCGTCAACGCCCAAGCGAACATCAACTTGATTCTGTGCACGAAGCCCAAAAATTCAAAATCGACACAACATTGGATGTATTTGAACAAGCCATTATAGACAAAACTCTTGGCGAAGATTTTGGCCTCGCAGAAATAAGTCTCGCCTGTGCACTGGCTTATCTTGATTTCAGATATGCAGATGAAGACTGGCGTGCAAGCCACCCAAATCTCTCTGGCTGGTTCAAGCAAATTTCAGAGCGACCTTCCTTTGTAAAAACATCTCCGCCGACAGGCTCATAAAGATATGAACAGCTACTCTGCACAAGAGATAATCAAACATCTCGATCTTCAACCTCACCCGGAAGGGGGGTGGTACAAAGAAACCTATCGCCACCAGCCTTCTGATGGCGGCAGAGGTGACCAAACAGCAATTTTCTTCTTATTGGAAAAGGGTCAAAGTTCTCATTGGCACAAAGTAGATGCTGTCGAAATGTGGCATTGGTACGCGGGTAGCGCCCTTACTTTGAAGTCTCATGACGAGAAAACTGAAACGACCGTTACTTTAGGGCCCGATGTTATTGCAGGACAAACACCACAACACATCATTCCTAAAGACCACTGGCAAGCAGCCAGTGCAGAGCAGGGTTGGGTCCTTGTGGGCTGTACCGTCGCCCCAGCTTTTGAATTTGATGGGTTTGAGTTGGCTCCCCCCGATTGGACACCGGGGGAATAGCTCTGATCTAGTTAATCCAAGCACATACTTTTACGCAGCGACATAGTCCTTTAGCATCATTGAAAGCTGGCGCATATCGTCAAAGACGGCATAGGCGCCAGCTTCTATAAGCTTTTGCCCCTGACCTTTTTTGTCCACAATATGCTCTGCACCAACAAAGCCAAAAACAGCAATACCCGCATTCTTGCCGCCAGTAGCACCAGCCACAGTATCTTCAATAATCAGAGCCTGCTCTGGCTTCACCTTCATCATCTCACAGGCCATCAGATGTAAATCGGGTGCAGGCTTGGGGTGTTTGACCATAGAAGAACTAAACCGTCTTTCTTTGGGAAAGAAGTCCCCCAGGCCTGTTTTAACGAGCGCACTATCTAAACGATCGGTTCGGCTGTTTGAAGCTACGCAAAAGGGGTATTCAAGTGTAGAAAGTGTTTCCTTGATAAAGGGAAGTCTTTCAAGCTCACCTGCCATCTGATCAATCGTGGCACGCTCAACAATCTGTGCAAAGTCTTCTGGCAACTTTGCATCTGAGATCTTGTTGAAATGATCCCTGATAGCCTCATCGGTATATCCCGCAAATTGATTGGCGACCTCTTGCGGGTTTAACACAATGTTGTAGTCCGCCAGCGTCTGGGACACAATTCGGGCCGCGAGTGCTTCGCTATCAACCAAGACACCATCACAATCGAAAATAATAAGTTCGGGAAAAATCGTCATAGATCTCTTATCGCTTCCAATAACGTTCTGATATTTCAGAGAATTACCTGTGGTTTATGGCGTAATCAAGACAGATAAAAGAAAACCCCGTTATCTCAGTAGAGGGCTGAGGTAACAGGGCTTTAATCATAAACCAAGCATTCTTGGCTTTGTTAACAAATCGCGTTTCAATCACGCTTAGTCCATATACTGGCCACCATTCACACTCAGGGTAGAACCCGTCACAAAGCCTGATTTTTCGGACGCCAAAAAGACGACGCAATCGGCCACTTCTTCCGGTTCCCCCAAGCGCCCGACAGGTATCTGAGATATAATCTTGCTATTGAGGATTTCCTCGGGAACAGCCCGCACCATTTCCGTGCCGATATACCCCGGCGCCACGACATTGGCTGTGATGCCTTTATTTGCATTTTCTTGGGCTACAGATTTGGTAAACCCGATGACACCCGCTTTCGCTGCGGCGTAGTTTGCCTGGCCAAACTGTCCCTTTTGACCATTGATTGATGAAATACTGATCACACGCCCATACTTGCGTTCCCGCATACCATCAATAACACCGCGTGTCATATTGAACAGGGACGTGAGATTGGTATCCATTACGGCCTGCCACTTGGCCTGGTCCATTTTATGCAGAGTTGTATCCCGTGTAATACCCGCATTATTCACGAGAACATCTATCGCCCCCAATTCTTTTTCCACTTGGGCGATGCCTTCCTGGCAGGCATCAAAGTCACCTACGTCCCATTTGAAAACCGCGATTTTATTTTCATCCCGGAACTTTTGCGCAGCTTCGTCATTTCCAGCATAACTAGACGCAACATTATACCCGGCCTTTTTCAAGGCGATCGAAATGGCCGCACCAATTCCTCTGGTACCTCCGGTCACAAGAGCAACACGAGACATTTTTATTTCCCTTCGTTATTTGCTGTCTCAGGGCAGAGCCCTAAATTTCTGTAACTTAACCCAGGATCTTTGGACAAAATCGCGAGGCCTCCACAAAAAAAGGCCGCCCCAAGAAACAAAGGCAGCCCTTCCACAAAGAGTTGCTGTCGATGATATTTTTATTTTTTGTTTCATCAACAGTCTCCCTGATTTTCTTAATCGCGCTCAACACAGAGAGCAATTCCCTGTCCGCCGCCGATACAAAGGGTCGCTAACCCTTTTTTGACGTCACGTCTCTGCATTTCATGAAGCAGCGTCACAAGGACACGCGCACCTGAAGCCCCAATTGGGTGTCCCAGAGCAATTGCACCACCGTTTACGTTCACAATATCCTCATTCCAGCCAAGTTCCCGGTTAACAGCGATGGCTTGCGCAGCAAATGCTTCGTTGGCTTCAACCAACTCGACATCGTCAATCGTCCACCCGGCTTTTTCTAATGCCTTACGGCTGGCCGGAATAGGACCAGTCC
>NZ_CAKZMP010000002.1 GCF_937128705.1 uncultured Kiloniella sp.
ACTAATACCAAGGGCAATGCCCAGTCCCGTCGCGATGGCAGGTCGCTGACCCATATAAAAATACAACACAACAAGCGACAGCAAAGAAATTGCCAGTGGCAAATATCTGCTTGAGAAGAGTGTGTAACTTGATTGCACTTGCATTAAAGGGTCCGTTTGATGGGTTGTTTTGTCAAATTTCGTAGTAGATTTCGAACCTATAATACCCATCCAATAACTCTTTTCCTTTCACAATTTTGTCAGAAGGCTGTGTCCGGCTTGTAAACTGCGTTTGAACGCAGAGACAAAAAGCAGAGCTATTCTGCTACTTTGGGCCAGCACGTGCCTTATCACGGTGATCACAACCACCTAAAACGCTAAGGTTTGACATCTTTTGAGCACTGGAAATTGCCCCCCAATGCATGCCATATGGAATTTAAGAATTTAAAAATCGCCGTATGAAAATTGCTATGGAGGCACCTCGTGTTGTTTGATTGTCGTGGACACGCAGTAACAGCTTTGAATCAAAACGCCGTTGATCATTTTGACAATACAGTCTCCCTCTTTCTCGCCCATTCAAAGAAAACACCTGACGCTCTCGGCCTGACATTGGCCGCTGATCCGCAAATGGTTCTGGCGTTGATTGCCAAGGGTTTTTTCTACAAGATGCTGGCCAAGGTCGAAACCGATCCTGTAGCACTAGAATCCCTGTTCAAAGCAAAGCTGTCCGTCAGAGAACGCGGCGCCAACCACCGCGAAAGCGAGCTGCTCACCGCCTTAGAAGAATGGTGTTACGGTAATCTGGATAAAGCCATCGCCCGACTGGACAACCTGTTAGACGACTATCCTCTTGATGCCCTGAGCGTCAAGATCACCCACGCCTGTCAGTTTATTCGCGGTCAAAACCACGGCATGCGAGCCTCTACCACCAAAATCATGAGCGCATGGAACGAGGGTGTGCGCGATTACGGCTTTATTCTGGGCTGTCACAGCTTTGGTCTGGAAGAAACGGGATCTTATGCAGAAGCAGAAAAAACCGGCAAGCGCGGTGTCGAGATCGCCCCGAACGATGCATGGGGCACCCACGCAGTCGGCCACGTACTGGAAATGTCCAACCGCCCGTCCGAAGGTATTAGCTGGCTGAAACAGTACCAAAACGAGTGGGAGAACTGTAACAACTTCTCGTACCACATGCATTGGCACAAAGCGTTATTCCATCTGGAACTGGGGCAAAAGGATGAAGTGTTGCGCCTGTATGATTGCTACATCCGTAAGGATCATACCGATGATTTCCGTGATATCAGCAACGCAGTCTCCCTGCTCTATCGTCTAGAGTTAGAGGGCGTCAACGTCGGCAATCGCTGGGAAGAAATAGCGAAGCTATCCGCCAACCACGTCAATGACCACAGCCTAGCCTTCGCCGATGCGCACTACCTTCTCGCGATCCTGAGCAGCGGGAACACCAAAGCAGCCGATGCCTTTATCGAAACCATGCGTGAAAAAGCACAAGGCGAAGGAACAGCACAGGAAATTTTCCGGAACTATGGCATGCCCCTCGCAAAAGCCATTCATGCCTGCAAGACCGGAAATGATGCGCAGTGCGTTGATCACCTGTTGCCCGTCTTTGATGACCTGCAACAAATCGGTGGCAGCCACGCCCAGCGCGATGTCTTCCATAGGCTCCTGATTGATGCATCGATCAGGGCAGAGCGATACTCAACAGCCAAAGACCTTCTCGACACCCGACTGAAACAACGCCCGGAAAACCCTTGGGCCTTAAAGAGGCTGACAAAAATCCCGGGAACTGCAAAAGCAGAAAAAACACCACGAGAAACTGCGAATACAATACAGAATATCGAGTTGGTTTCCTAAATTTAATCAGGCAGACATGCTTAGTTCAATCGGCGATCCATCGTGAAACCGATCAAGTCTAAAACGGCTTAGATCATATTCTATGGGTCGCCCACATATCAGATCAGCAACAACCTTGCCCATTCCCGGACCAATACCAAAGCCATGGCCACTCAAGCCAGAAACCATATAAAAACCATCTATGTAATCAGCTTGCGAAACAATTGGTAAAACATCTGGCGTGGTCTCGATCATACCCGCCCAACTCTCTACAAAAGCCGCATTTGCCAATTCAGGCACATGGGACTTTAGAGCTTCGCGCATTTGAATAAGAATGTTTTGATCTGGTTTGGGGTTCAGAACTCTGTTTTTTTCAAATGGCGATATCATATTCGGATTATTTTTAACCCGATGACCGACTTCATTAAGAAAAGATCGGTCAAACTTTAAAGAAACGTCCCGATAGGATTTTTTCATCAAAGGTAAAAATTTGGATAAATACCTAAAACTATCGGGTGTAATTGAATGGGATGTTTGATCCGCAAGGGCAATGCTATATCCCCCATCTGTTCTTTTACGAAAAGCAATATTTTCTGATACCGCATTTCCTTCGAAAAAACCTGTGACAGGTTCCGTCCGCGCAACGGTGCCCTTAACTTTAAGCTGAGGAAGGGATATATCATGGATCCCTGCAAAAAGAGAAGACCATGCGCCCGCTGCAGATACAACCTGTGTAGCGTTTACACGCCCTAATTCTGTATAGACACCAGACAGTTTACCCGCCATGACATCCAAAGAACGAACGGCGCAATTTTCAATAATTTTCACACCCAGACCTTGTGCTGCAGAGGCAAGCCGCGGAACAGCAATCAAGGGTTCTGCCCGGCCATCAGAGGCAGTATAAATCGCACTCTTCCAATACTTGTTTTCCTGACCTAACAGGGATTGTACTTCCCGCGCACCTAACAGCTTCGTATCCAGATTGTGCTGGCGGGCTATATCAAGCCAATCCTCGTTTTCTTGCTCCATCGCATCTGTTTCGGCAAGATAAAGACAACCACATTGTCGAAAACCAAGGTCTTCACCAATTTCCTCTGCCAGCCCTCGCCATATACGCAGGCTTTCTTTCATAATGGGCAATTCAGAGCTATGACGCCCTTGTTGACGTACCCACCCCCAGTTACGACTGGATTGCTCGCCCGCGACTCTCCCCTTTTCGCAAACCAGAACTTTCTTTCCCTGCTTCGCTAGAAAATAAGCGATAGAGATACCGATAATGCCTGCGCCAATAACGACGACATCAACATGTTTCGGAATTTGATCGTTAAAAGTAATTGGAGAGTTTTCATTTAAAATCATTGGAATAAGCGCACCCGTTAACAAAACCCAATGAATCTATAAACTTAAACACGAACTAAGAACAGCGAAAACCGTTTAACTTTCCCGACAGGAATAGTTACTGAATTTATATCCTTAGTGTTATTCTAATAAGGTTTATATCCTTGGTGTTATTCTAATACTGGGAAAAATCGACCAACGTAGAACAGTATAAAACGGTTGGTAAAATCATAAGGTTCACTCCCCCTTACAATCAGGCACTTTAACTTAAGAACACAAAAAAGAGTTTCTGTCTGCTGTCGCTGCCGGGATGATATTATTGTTTTCTGAATTTAACCCCGCAGTATCATCACGAGTTTCCTTTAGAAGCTTTTGGGTTTTTTCTGATTTTTCGGCTTTAAACTTGCTATCTATAAAAACCAATGCCTGTTCAATTTCGTCCCGCCATAGCTTCCATGTGTGATTACCATTGGTTATCCGTAACTCGGATGGAAGCTTCCTGCTCTTGAGTTCTTTATAAAGCGCAAAGGTGCCTTCGTAGAGGCCAAACCAGTCATCATCCCCAACCGTCAGATACGTATGAGGAAAGCTTTCAGGCTTAGCCTTTTCCAGTGCGGTGAACACATTTTCACGGTTAAAGGTCTCAACGGAAAATGGCTCTCCAAAGGCCCCAGCAAAAAGCTTTATCTGAACAGGTTTAAAACTATCTGCACTTTCAATATTCGGGAAAATTGCCGGGCTTAAACCCGCGGTCGCGACAAAGTTTTCCGGGGCTTCAAAGGCAAATTTTAGAGCGCCGTAGCCGCCCATGGACAGCCCGGCAATGGCGCGTTTTTCTTTGGAAACTTTGTTAGCAAGAAGGTCTTCCATCACCACAGGAAGCTCTTGTCCAAGGCCGGATTGAAAGGACCCATGCTTAGCTGAGTCGAGATACCATGACTTCCCCGCCGCGGGCATAACCACCACCATGGGATTAATCACTTGATCAGCGATCAAACGATCCAATGTCTTAGCAACCTGCCCGGCTTTCAACCAGTCTTCATGGGACCCACCATATCCATGTAAAAGATAAAGAACGGGGTATAAGCGATTATTAACACAATATTTTTCAGGAAGGTAAAGCGAATATTTTAACGGATCTTTGAAGCTAGGCAGAACAACGTTTTGATCCTTAATCACGAGACCTTGCGCAAAGGCTGTTAAGGGCCACAACAGCCCAAAACAGATGGTTCCAATCCCTGCAAAAAACAATTTAAGTGCGTTACGCAAGTGCCCCCCGATCAACGAAATATTTGATTATTCTGCAGGCTGTGCCACAGTCCTGTTCAAATCAGTTTCTGGTTTTGCCTCTGTCTGGGTTGGCTTATTTGAAGCCTGCCGCCACGGGGATGATTTCACCCACCCCATCAGATACGCATAGCCAATTAGGATAGACATTCCAGAGAGATTCACAATGGTTAGACCCAAGGCCTCGCGACCAATCTGATCCAGAACAATACCGCCTATCCATGACAAGGTCATGCCCAAGAGGAAAACGGGCAAAGCCTGTTGTCCACATTTGATCAATGGTTTGAAATAGCGGTGTCTCAAGATCTGTTCCCGCCCTTTCAGCAAGGTCACGCAAATATACGCAAGCGCCAAAAAGTGTAACCAGCGTAAAAGCCCAAAGTTGGTTTTCTTGAACCCGAGAATCAGTTCGGTGCGGATTTCTTTCAGTTCTGGTATCGCCCGCATAATCGGCCAGTTACTGATCGGAACAAGGGCAAGTACAAAAATGATACAGGCAATAAGTAGCCACTTGTTTGGGGGCGGTGCCTTGATCCAGCCCGCAGATATGGCAAAGCCCGTGAAGAACAGTAACTGCCACGTCAACGGATTGAAAAACCACGGACGATCAGAAAAAGGCTCAGCAGGGAATTCAAGTTGCAATTGCCAGCTTGCCGCATACAAAGCGATTGAGAAGACAGGAACCAGATAGGGATGTACACGGGCAAGAAGGATAACCACAGGCACCAGAGCTAGAACCCCGATATACATGGGCATGATATCAAAAAAATTCGGCACATAAGTCAAGGTAAACAAGGCCCCAAGAGCTTCAGGCGTGTTATTAAAAAAGTAGGTTAGGTTCAATTTTCCAATATAGTTGAAATCAACAAAGTAAGCTGTCGCAACGGCACATACCGTTGCCAGAACAAAGAACAAGCCCAAATGCGCGACGTACAGCTGAACACAACGAATTACAATACGCATGGTTCCCATAAGAAACCCGGATCTGCGGAATGTGCCACCAAAGGCAATTGCTGCTGCAAAGCCAGAACAAAAAACAAACATTTCAGCCGCATCACTGGGCCCAAATCGTGCCGGGATGAACTTTGCCCAAAAATTACCGGGCACATGAGCGACAAAGATAATCAGCATGGCCACACCCCGGAAAAAATCCAGTCGTGGGTCTCGCTCTTTTTTAACAGACCCAATAGTTTGGGCAGCTTGAGCTGCGGGACTTAACTTGTTTTCTGTAGGTAGCTCGTTCGCTTTGTACATGCGCTCTTTATCCGGCCGATTCATAATTCGTAAAAAGAGGTCTCTATATTGAAAATGATACCTGATCAACCACAGGTACAGTAAACCCTGTTCGCGAATTTGTGATGAGGATTGTATGTCCCTTCACTTTTGGAAAGCTTACAACAAACCAATCTGTTATGGAGAGGCACAAATCATAATAAGGTAAAAAAATGCAATGACACAGAAATACCCCTTGAAAAACTATTACATTTCAGCGACTTCCTCTGTATTAATTTGAACTTGAATCATTGCACAATGAACCGTAGAAAATTCCTTCTTTCATCCATAGCGCTCTCTACCACAGGGTTAATTCCCGGTGTGACTTCGCGTCCTTTTGCCAGTAACACCACTGCCAAGGACGTAACCCGTTATGACGATGTCATAGAAAAAGCACAGATTTTATCGCAAACGGCCTATAGCAAACCCGAAAGCACCATAAGTGATTTCTGGAAAAGTATGTCCGTCGAAGAGTTTTCCAAGATTTACTATAACCCGAACAAACCACTTTGGAATGATGGCGGCCCCTATCAGCTACAGTTTTTCCACCCCGGCGGCCCTTGGTTCCACGATACGGTTGACATCAACCTACAGGAAAACGGCAAAGAAAAAGACCAAACAATCCAGCCCGGTATGTTCTGGTACGAAGGCAAACAGCCAGCATCATCAGATATGGAAGACCTGCACTTTGCTGGCTTTCGTGTTCATCACCAGCTCAACAGCGAATATTATGATGAACTGATCTCTTTCCTTGGGTCCAACTATTTCCGCGTTTTAGGCCAAGGACAGCAATACGGTCTTTCAATTAGAGGGTTGGCAATAGATACCGCAGATCCGGCAGGCGAAGAATTCCCCCTATTCAAAGAGTTTTGGTTAGAAAAACCAGACAAAGACTCAGATAAAAATGACCTCGTCATTATGGCGCTGATGGATAGTCCAAGTGTATCCGGTGCCTACCGTTTCACAATCCAGCCGGGCAAAGACACTGTTGTTGATATTGATGTTTCTCTTTTTGCCCGCAAAGACATCAAAAAACTTGGTCTGGCACCTTTAACAAGCATGTTCCTATTTGGTGAAAACACAAAGGGTCTGGATGATTACAGACCTGAAGTGCATGATTCCGATGGTCTGATGGTCTGCACATCTTCTGACGAATGGATCTGGCGTCCATTAGCCCGACGTAAAAACGTCACTATTTCTGCTTTCGTAGGTGAAAATACGAATGGCTTTGGCCTTTCACAGCGTGATAAAGATTTTAATCATTATGGTGATCTGGAATCTCGATACCAAAAACGCCCGAGCATCTGGATAGAACCCAAACAAAACTGGGGTCACGGACATGTAGAACTGGTTGAAATTCCTTCGGATCTGGAAACGACAGACAACATTGTCGCCTATTGGGTTTCTGATAAACAAATGAAGGCTGGCAGTTCGTTACAATACGGCTATCGATTGACCAGCTATCTGGAATCAGAACAATGGCCGCCCGCCGGAAAGTCAATGAGTACCCGTGAAGGCCCCGCCAACAGAGCAGGTTTTTCCTATGGGCACAGTGCTCAAGCCCGTTTTTTTGTTGTGGAATTTGAAAGTACTGAACTGAGTGATCTACCAGCTGATAGCTCTATTGAAGCCATATTCGAGTGTCAGGCTGGAAATATATACGACGTAAAAACCTTTAAAAATACAGAAAACAAGCTGTGGCGTGTCGAGTTCAACATGGAACCGGAAAACGACCAACCTTGTGATTTACGCGGGTATCTGAAGCTTGGCGATCGCGCCCTGACAGAAACCTGGACTTACCTCTATACAACTAGATATGCCTAAGGCTGGATAAACTTAATGAGCCATAAAACCAACAGTTCTTGCAAGATTGACGTCGCGGTTACAAAGCGTCGGCGCAGATCTCTGCTTCTCTTGTTGCTCAGCCTGACCGTCGGTGCCCTTAGTACAAACTTGGCACTCAACCTTTTCGAAAACGGATTAAGTCTGCTCGAAGGGATTTATGTCCTTCTTTCAACCGTTGCCTTTCTTTGGATCAGCCAGTCTTTCTGGACCTCTGTTATCGGTTTTATCATCCGTGCTTTTCATAACACAAATGCTGCTAAAACTGTGGCACCCATTGCCCGGGATCTGGACCATACTGCGGCCCCTAACGGTAAAGTTGCCGTGGTTATGCCCGCCTATAACGAAGATCCTGAATTGGTTTTTCTAGGAATGGAACAAACGCTTCGGTCTGTGCTGGCAACGGGACACGGCAATGCGTTTGAATTCTTCCTTTTAAGCGATACAACAGATCTTTCCATTGCAACCCAAGAAGAAACATTTGCCCACGAATTACTGCATCGCTATGCCTTGCAGGGAAAGTTCCACTATCGTCGCCGAGAAAAAAACACCCATCGTAAAGTTGGCAACATCAAAGATTTCTGTGATCGTTGGGGCGCTTCTTTCGACTATATGGTTGTGCTGGATGCAGACAGTATCATGTCGGGTGAAACAATCCTGAACATGACCAGAATGATGGATAACAATCCAAACACTGGTCTGATACAGGCATTACCCCGCGCCATGGGACAAAAAACCCTGTTTGGCCGCCTCACCCAATTCAACATCCGATTAACCGGCGAGCTGTTCACAACCGGCCTTAGTTACTGGACCATGAATGATGGTAACTACTGGGGCCATAATGCTATCGTTAGAATTGCGCCATTTATTGAACACTGTGAACTTCCCATTCTTTCAGGTAAAGGCCCGCTATCAGGCGAAATTCTAAGCCATGATTTTGTCGAAGCTGCCTTTTTACGTCGTGCAGGACAAGACGTCTGGATATACCCAGAAGGCACAGGCAGTTATGAACAAGTGCCAACCAACATTTTGGATCACATTATTAGGGATCAGCGTTGGTGTCAGGGTAATTTCCAGCACATGCGTCTTGTATCAGAAAAAGGGCTTAAAAAGGTAAGCCGTATCCACATGCTTATGGGTGCGATGAGCTACGGATCATCTTATCTCTGGATGTTGCTGCTGTTAATGAGTGCCTTTTTGGTGACCGAGCGGACCATGCCGATCAGTCCTGTTATTCCACTGCCCTATGAATGGTCAATGCTGACACCCTACACAGCATCCCCTCTAACTTTGTTTATCATTGTTATGAGTATGCTGTTTATGCCAAAAATACTTGCACTTTTTCTGGCCTATAAAGATGCATCCGCATACGGTGGGGCATTCAAGCTTACATTAAGTTGTATTCTAGAGATGGTCTTCTCTGCAATTTCAGCACCTGTTATCATGATATTCCATGTTCGCATTATTTCAGCCCTTCTGGTGGGTAAAACGGTGCAATGGAATGCACAGAGCAGAAGTGGCCGCAGTATTCCATGGAAAGAAGCTTTCAAACAACATCAGGCACACTTGCTTGCCGCTGCGGTCCTTGGATCTGTTTATCTAAATCAAGCTCCAGAACTACTGCTTTGGCTAGCCCCAATCCTAACCGGTCTGATCTTTGGTGCTCCATTAGCCGTTGCCTTTGGGCAAGAAAAGATTGGTTTGTTTTTGCAACGACACGGTATTCTTCTGATCCCAGAGGAAACCAGGCCGCCCGAAGAATTACCATTAATCTTTACACAAAACATACAGGAAAGCAGCCCATTAGGTTCGACAGAACTTTCCCCTAAAGCTGCCGAGTAAAGTCCCCTTTATCTCATAAAACAAACAGCCCGGATTGATTATCAATCCGGGCTGTTTGTTTATAAGCTGAAATATCTGGATCAGGTGGCTTTTACACCCTTCTTTTTATCCTTGAAGGCGACAAAAGCAGTTGCAAACAGAATAAAGCAACCAGCGATGTAGAAATTATATCCCGGTATAATACTGAAGAAAAAGAAATCAGAAAAGACAGCAAAAATCAGTGACAGATACTCAAACGTCGCCAATTTCGATGCTTCACTGAACTGATAGCTCAGGGTCATCATAATATGTGCCACACCACCAGCAAGTCCGGAGCCAATAAGCAGCATTAGTTGTGTGCTATCAGGGGATGGCCATCCAAAGGGAAGAGTTGCCAAACCAGCAAGCGTACAAGTCAAAGCAAAATACAATGCAATTGCCCCTGCGTTTTCAGTCAGGGCTAAACTGCGAATTTGAATTTTTGCAATGGCCGTAAATCCTGCCGTGGCAAACCCCAAGCCAACACCGATCAAATAGCCCTGATCAACATCGAAACCATTTAATTGAGGCAAAATAAGCACCAGCATTCCAGCAAAACCAAAAACGACACCAACCCATCGCACCCCAGAAACGGCCTCACCAAGGACCAGCCTTGCCAATAGAACCGTCAGGATCGGCGCCAAATATCCGATGATGGTCGCATCGGCAATTGGCAGGTATTTCAGCGAAGCAAATGAAGTAAACATTGCAACACATCCAAAAAGACAACGTGCAACGTGCCCCCCCGGTCGTTTGGTTTTCAACCCTGATGGAAAATCACCCGTCATAAACAAAAAAATAACCAAAGGTATCAGCGCAAAAGCACTTCGATAAAAAACCGTTTGGCCAACAGGAAAATCTGTTGCGAGCATTTTTATGAAAAGGACCATAATCGTAAAAAATATTGTGGCACCTATTCGTAACGAAATGCCTTTAAAATCAGAACTCATTTTATTTTTTCCAAAGCCCGGTTATCTTTTTTTAAAGTAAGGTTATTTTTCCAAAGATTGAAGATGATCACGTAGGTGATCCCCCATAAGATTAAGTGTTAAAACTGTTATTAAAACGGCAAGCCCCGGGAAAACCATGACATGGGGTGCCGTCAACATGTACGGCTTTCCATCCAAAAGCATCGCCCCCCATTCAGCTTGGGGAGGTTGCACACCAAAACCGAGAAAGCTTAAACCAGATATCGACAAGATTGTTCTGGACCACGAACTTGTCCAGACAACGACAACACTCAATACAATATTTGGAATATAGTGCCTTGTTAATATTAAAATATATGGAATTTTGTTTAACTTTGCCTGTAGAACATAGTCCTGTTGTTTCACATCATCGGTCAATGCCCGGACCAAACGGGCAAAACGCATCCAGCTCACAAGAATTAAGGCGATAACCATATTTACGGTATTCGGCCCCAGAACACCTGTAATCACGATTGCAGCAATTAATTCAGGGAATGCAAAAAAGCTATCTGTCACTCGCATACAAAAGCCATCGACAAAACGACCGAGAGACCCCGCGAGTAAACCAACAATTGTGCCGATAACGGCCCCTGTGGTTGACACGATCAATGCCAGCCCCACAGACCACCCCGCACCGTAAAGAATACGGGTCGCAATATCACGCCCCATCTGATCCGTTCCAAACCAATTTTGCCAGCTCGGTGAACTAAGACGATTTAAAAAATCGGTTTCTACGGGATCATAAGGCGTCAGGATAAAACCAAACAGAATTGCCCCGGCAAAAAGGGTAAAGATAGAAAAGATGAAATAGTGTTTTTTTAGAATAGTCTTTGTTTGAAGCGAGAATGAAAAAAAACTTTTAAAAAAGGTAGAATGGTTAAATGAGGAGACGTTCATGAAATAGCTCAATTTATAATCTTAGCCCGATAATTATCTTTGTTAGATTATTATCTTGGCCGGGGAATTATCTTTGTTGGGAAACAGGGTTCATAAACCATTGAAAAATTTCAACAGCACTATTTATCGTTACATAAGTCACGGCAGAAAAAAGAACGATGCATTGAATAATGGGGAAATCCCTGCCCATCACGGAATGCACCAATAAGGAACCAATACCACCACGGGCAAAAACAACTTCGACAATCACCGCCCCTTCCAATAGGAAAGCCAGTTCAAGCCCCAACATTGTTACAAAGGGAACAAAAGCATGCCGAACAATATGACGGCAAAACAGCTCTTTTGAGCCAACACCCCTGATTTTTAGAGCCTCGAGAAAAGGCGCGGTACTTGCTTCGAGTAAAAAGGATCGGATCAAGCGAGTTTGAGAAGAAAGAACCCATAGCCCCAATGTGGATGCTGGTAAAATCAGATGCGATAAACTTCCAGTACCATAGGCAGGTAACCATTGCAGGTTGGCAGCAAACACAAAGATAAAGATAAGGCCTAACCAATAAGATGGAATCGCTGCCCCTATGGATGACAGAGCTATCGCAAAACGATCAATAAAACTTTTAGGTTTCCATACTGAAATCAGACTGAGTGGGATTGCAACGGACATCCCGAGAAGAAGGGCAGATAACGCCAACTCCATTGTTTCCCACAACTGACTGACAAAAATCTCATCGACAGGTTCCTGAGAAATTAATGAAACGCCAAAATCCAGCTGAATAATATCTTGGGCCCAATAATAGAATTGTACAAATAAGGGTCTATCTATACCTGTCTCTAACCGTATCTGCTCTACGAGTTCAGCAGATGCACTCCCTTCGCCAATATACCGCGCATTTGCAATGGCCAGCGCTTTGTCCCCTGGTGCATAATAATACAACAGAAATGTTAGAAAGGAGACGCAAAAAAGTACGAGTAACAGACTGACGATCTTGATCGCAGCAACACGCATAAAGTTATTCAATGTTATGCCGCCTGAATTTCTTTTGTTTTTTTATGAGGTAATGATCCCAAGATATAAGCAGCTTCCAATAGCTCTTGGCCATAAGCACTTTCCGGCCTTTCGAAGAACAAGCCTACACCTTGATATTCCGCGACCTTTCCACGATTAAGGAGTAAAATTTTATCTGCATAATGTCGTGCAAACCCTAAATCATGGGTAATGAAAATATAGCTCAGCTCATTTTGTTTTTTTATACGCTCTAAAACTTGAGCTATCTGCTTTTGGATAATTGCATCCAATGCACTAAGGGGCTCATCGAAAAAGAGTATATCAGGTTTGGCAACAATAGCCCGGGCAATGCACACCCGCTGGGCTTGCCCTAAAGAAATCTGAGAGGGATACCTATTTTCCAAGCCGTCGGGTAATTCCACATCGTTTAAAGCTTGCTTGATAGCATGTGCGATCTCTGCTGCTTTTAAGGATGATCGATAAAGGCTTTCTGCAATAGAAATTTTTACTTTTTTACGCGGATTTAATGCAGCAATCGGATCTTGCATAACCATTTGGGTTGACGGCAATCCAATTTGAGAACTTTCAGGACTTTGATAAACATGACCATTGAGCGATACACTTCCCTGAGATAAGGGAATCAAGCCAAGAAGAGACCGGAGTAGTGTTGTTTTACCAGATCCACTTTCGCCAATAATACAAAGCGTTTCGCCGCGACAAAGGTCAAAATTAATATCCTCAAGAAGGCATTGATTCTGCATCTGCACCGATAAATTATTAACTTCAAGCATGAGCATGCCCCCAATGCCGATGTTTTACCAAGTTCGACGTGTAGGGATCTGACGGTGAATTCAGGATTTCATCGGTCATCCCCACCTCTATTAACTTTCCAGAAGATAAAACAGCTACACGATCAGCAAACTGGGTTGCTAACGCCAAATCATGGGTCACCATCAACACAGAGATATTATGATCTCTCGCGACCTTTGTTACTTCAACCAAGGCCTTTGCAGCAATAATAGGATCCAAGGCAGACGTTGGTTCATCCAGAATAATAATCTTAGGTTTTGCAATAAGAGCAAAGGCCAGAAGAAGCCGTTGTTGCATTCCTCTACTCCACTGATGTGGATATTTTTTATCAAAAGCCTTTAGCTTTAACTGAGATAAAATGTTTTCGGAAAATGTCTTTTCCTCGGCCCCTTGTTCCTTAGGAAGCAGAGTTCCTTTTAAAGCCCTCGCCCCTCTTAACGCCTGTGACCATTGCCATTTCAATCGCTTTAGCGGGTCCAGCCCAACACTGGGATTTTGAGGCACATAGGCGATTGAACCTTTCACCAAAGAATCAGACGATCTATGGCTTGCAAGATCTTGTTGTTGTCCTTTGAATGTTAAAGAACCTGAAACCTTGAAACCGTGGCTCGTAACCCCCAACAAACTTCTGAGAAGAGTGGTTTTTCCAGCCCCTGATTCCCCTACGATAGCAAGGGTTTCACCAGCAATAACATCCAGATTGATGCTGTCGATCAAAACCTGACCGTCATAAGTAACGGTCAGGTCAGATAACTCAACAAGAGGGGGTGTTTCTTTACCCTTCAATGTCCAACTCCGGAGAAGCCAGGTACGTTTCAGCAGGGTGAATTCTATACCCTTTTACTTTACCGTTACCGACAGAAACCTGCGTTTTATGGAACACTGGAATTAAAGGAAGGTCTTCGGCAATGATTTCCTGAATTTCATCATAAATGACCTTGCGCTTAACAGGATCAAACTCACCACGACCCTTTTCTAACAAAACATCAAGCTTAGGGTTATTATAGCCCGAGAAGTTATACCCGGCCTTGGAATCCAGCAATGTAGAAGGGAAATAATCCGGGTCACCTTGAGGTGCCGTTCCCCATGCCTGTAAGTGCATTTGAATTTCACCCAACTTCAATGCGTCGTTATTGGCTTGGTATTCCCCCATAGAAATTTCAACTTTCAGGCCCAGTTTGCTTAAAAGTGCCTGCGTCACCTCAAGCGTTGGTTTAAGGGCTGGACGTCCCTCATAGGAACGCAATTTAAGGACAATATTTTCACCATCAATTTCACGAATACCATCGTCGTTGGTATCTTTCAGCCCGGCATTATCAAGAATTTCAAGGGCTTTGCTGATATCATAAGGCGCTTCTATTGCTTTATTAACCCAAGACTTCATGGTTACCGGGAAAATAGAATGCGCAGGATCTCCGCCCACACCAGCCAAAGCGGCCTCGACGATCAAACCACGATCCAACCCCAAAGAAATAGCCTGTCTTAGTTCTTTGTTTGCCAAAGGTCCGTCTGCGGTTCTGAGCTGATAGAAAAACAACCGTGTTGTTGCTCCCTCAAAGCGTTGACCTTGATTACTCTTTTCCAGCGCCGCAAAATCTGGCTCTGAATAATTGGTGACAAGATCCACATCTCCTGCTCGCAAAGCAAGTGCGGCAACAGACGCATCAGAAATAGCATCCATAACAATGCCATCAAGCTTCGGTTTACCGCCCCAATAATCAGCAAAAGCTTTGGTGTGATAATTTTTCTCAGCTTCAGCAGAAACAAAAACAAATGGCCCTGTACCGATAATCGGTAGCTTTTCAGTGCCTTCTTTGATCACTGATGCTGTCGGCTCTGTCAGGGACCAGATAAAAGCTGAATTAGGCTCGTTCGTCTCAAAAACAAACGTTCGCTCATCTTTGATTGTAATCTCTTTGATATTCAACAGTTTGATCAGGCGCGGGTTGTACGCAGCATGATCTTTATCATTCAATTTTTGAAATGAATCTTTAACAAGTTCCGAGGTTAATGGGCTACCATCATGGAACTTAACATTTTCACGTAATGTAAATTCCCATTGGGTTGGGCTAATATTACGATAACTTTCCGCTAGACGCGGAAACATTTTCATTTCGTAATCTAAACCAACTAATGTTTCAGAAACACCCGCCCTATTACTCAACCAGCCATTTTGACGTGCCCTTGGGTCTGGAACCGAACTTTTCGGACCAAAAGGCACAGCAATTGTTATTACTTTTTCTTGAGAATACGCAAAATTAATAGAGACCGGGCCAACCATACCTGCAGCAAACGCAATAAAACCGGACGCAAGAATGGCCCTTAATGATCTTTTTTTCATAACTATAAAGCCTATGAACAATTAGGGAACAATTAGGAGAAATCTGTAAAAACATCAATTCGTGTCTTCAGATCGGCAACATACACAAAACGTTATAACATAACAATTAAAAAAATAAACACTCTGAACCTACTCCCCTAGCAGAACCTAAGAGAATGAATTCTTTTATTATATTCAACAGGATAACAACTATTTTTTATGTCGTCTCAATAGAACGAGGAATATCAACTGTCGCATTCAAGCCCTGAACAGGCAGATTGATTAAATCAAAATGCCCGTGATGAGCCTGAATAACACTGTTGACAATACTCAACCCAAGTCCACTGCCCCCGGTTTCCCTATTTCTAGATTTCTCTAGACGGTAGAAGGGTTTGAGGACATTTTCCATTTCATCCTCTGGAATGCCTGGGCCCTTATCCATAACCTCAATTAAAACGCGACTGGGTTCTATAGTTAAGCTGACCTTTGCCTGAAATCCGTACTTAACTGCATTGGCAACAAGGTCGGTAATAGCGCGCTGTAAAGCTTTGGGCCGTCCCTTCATGTTCCCTTTCAACATACCATCCAAAGGTACTGACTTTTCATGGGAACTAAAGACAGTGCCCGTTGTCCTCAGGGTCGGATACTGAATAGGCATGAATATAACCGGCATGCCGACATCGGAAAAATCAGCACAGATACTTTGAACAAGCGAGACAATCTCAAAATATTCTTCTTCTTCTCTTTCTAATCCACCCTTGAGAAAATCAATCGCATCTCTTGTCATGCCCAGCATCAGATCAAGATCGGAAAGTATCTTATTCCTCAAGCTTTCATCTTCGATGTATTCAGCTCGTAATCTCAGTCGTGTCGCAGGCGTGCGCAGATCATGGGAAATCGCCGTGAGCATACGAGTTCTTTCATCCAGAACTTCTGCCTTTTCTTTTTGTTCCGTCGAAAGCCTGTACGCGATCCCTTTTGCTTCTTCCGGCCAAAACCACTTAATATTAAGAGTATTCAGTTCATTGCTATTTTCGCTTAAAATTTTAAAGGGGCGTAATAGAGCCCGTGTCCCGACAGCATAAAGAACACCCGAAAACGCCATCCCTGCCAGACAAATCAATAGCCACTGAACTTCTGTTATTCGGGCTTGCCAATATTTAGGACTAGAAACAACCAGCCTCTCACCATTCGCAAAGGGAATATAAAGCATCGCCCGACTGTCATGCCTAGCGATTGCTGATACAAGAAATGTTAATTTTGCAGTTAGATCTTCGGGTGGATAGTCAGACTTGAGGACCTTTTGACGGGGGTTCCGATCAAGAAGATCAAGGTAAATGCGCGGGTTAGGCCCATATTGCGAATTCGTATTCAACAAAAAATAGCTGTCTAAAGGCTGAGCATCACGAAGCTCATGTTCCTTAACCAACGCAAACTGAACCGCATCGGACCGATTAAAATTCCCGACAGATAAAAGCCTGCGTTCAAGCGGCATACGAGAAATATCTTCGTAGACCCGGGCAATGACAGGACCAATCCAAGTGGTTTCAGCTATTTCAGCTCTGCGATTGATAATCGCCCCAACCCCGACAGAGGCAAAACTAGCGGCAAGGAAACCGCATAAGAAACCAAAAAGAAGAATTCTAGGGCGTATTTTAGTCGGAAGATATTTCTCGATAAAGATCGGAATCATACCAGAGATCAAGCCCTGTTTCGAACAGGAAGCACAGGATTCACGGAAACCTTTTCAGCAAAGATATATCCCTGTCCACGAACAGTTTTAATCAACTTTGGCCTATCTGCATCATTTTCAAGTTTCTTGCGGAGCCGGCTGACCTGAATATCAATACTGCGATCAAAGGCAATCGCCTCGACCCCTCTGGTTGCGTTAATCAAATCATCGCGAGTCAGAACTTTTTGTGGATGTTCCAAAAAGGCGACCAACAGAGCAAACTCACCAGAAGAAAGATGAACAACAAACTTATCAGGAGAACGTATTTCTCGCTTCCCCTCATGTAATTGCCAACCGGAAAATTTGAAAACTCTATTGGCAATACCTTGATCTATATAAGTATTATCGTCTGCACCAACACCACTAACACGGCGGAAGATCGCCTTCATTCGCGCCAAGAGCTCTCTGGGATTAAAAGGTTTTTCCAGATAGTCATCCGCCCCTACTTCCAGACCAACAATACGATCTGCATCCCCGGTTACAGCCGTAAGCATAATGATTGGAACATCTGATTTTTCACGTACCGCACGGCAGAGACTTAGCCCATCTTCACCCGGAAGCATGATGTCGAGAATGATCAGATCAATAGACCATTTATTCAACTCACGGCGCATTTCATCACCTGAACCCGCTTCAGAGACTCTAAAGCCCCTTTGCGTCAGAAACCCGGTCAAAAGATCTCTAATTTCTTCATCATCATCCACAATTAGTAGATGTTTGGCCTTTTCCATTCACTTACCTGTCATATTTCGCTGGTGCAACAAGCCCTTAAAAACAAAACACTTTACCTCACCAGTGTAACGGTTTGTAACAGAGCGAATGATCTGCAATCTTCTGTTACCTTAAATTAGTCGCTAGTTATACACGATAGGGTTTTACTAAGGCTATCGGAACCCGAGCATTCTGAACAACTAACTATAATCTATGGGATGCTCGTTGGTTCTTTGTCAATATCTCAATGGGTCAATATCTCAATGGGTCAACACCACATTGGACCATAATCATATCAGGTCCAAATCGCACGGGGAGGAAAATGGGAATGAAATCTTTTACTCAAAAACTCGCACTTACGACAGCTTTGGTAAGCTCTATTGCTTTGGGCGCAGTTTCCGCACAAGCAGAACCAACAGCAGAAGTGCTGCACTACTGGACATCAGGCAGTGAAGCGAAAGCTGTTAAAGCCCTAAAAGAAGACTTTGAAGCAAATGGCGGGAAATGGGTCGATGCACCCGTTGCTGGCGGTGGTGGAGACGCACAAGCAGCAGTTCTTCGTTCTCGCGTTCTATCTGGTAACCCACCAGCGGCCGTACAGATCAAAGGCTTGAGCATTCAGGAATGGGCTGAAGCCGGCGCATTGGGTGATTTGACCAAGCTTGGTGAAGAAGAAGGCTGGGACGATGTTCTGCCACCGTTGTTGCAGAAAATTGTGAAACATGACGGCAAATATGTTGCTGTTCCTGTGAACATCCACCGCGTTGACTGGATTTGGGCAAACCCGAAATCTCTGGCTAAAGTCGATGGTGAACCGCCCCGTACATGGGATGAATTCAATGCCCTCGCAGACAAACTACAAGCAGCAGGCATTACGCCACTTGCACACGGTGGTCAGCCATGGCAGGACGGTACTGTATTTGAAACAGTCGTACTGGGAATGGGCGGCGCGGAATTTTTCAACAAAGCCTTCATCGAAAAAGATATGGCAACGATCAAATCTGACACCATGAAAAAAGTCTTTGATCAGATGCGTAAAATGCGCGGCTATGTTGATGACGATTTTTCCGGACGAGATTGGAATTTGGCAACAAGTATGGTTATGCGCGGCGAAGCAGCTATGCAAATCATGGGTGACTGGGCAAAAGGTGAATTTCTTGCCGCAGGGAAGGTCCCTGGCAAAGATTTCCTTTGTGTTCCCACGCCATCCAACGGTGGATACATTCTCAATTCTGACAGCTTTGCCATGTTCAATGTCAGCAGTGAAGATGACAAAGCAGGTCAAGCCCTGCTCGCACGTCTGATACTGGGCGAAAAGTTTCAGGAAACCTTTAATCTGTACAAAGGGTCCATTCCCGCAAGAATGGGCGTACCAACTGAAAAATTTGACGAATGTGCTGTGAAGTCCATGAACGATCTACAATCTGCATCTGAAAGCGGTGCACTGGTTGGATCAATGGCGCATGAGATCGCGGCTTCAGGCGCTATCCGTGGAGCAATTCTGGACGTAGTTACAGAACACTTCAATTCTGACATGACATCAGATGTTGCGGTTGAACGCCTAGCCGAAGCAATCGAGTTGGCTGAGTAATCTCCCTGAAAATAACGGTGTTTCCCCTGTAATGTCCATTGCGAGAACATTCATCGGAGACACCGTTATTTTTTAAGACTGAGCATATTTAATCTATGCTTAAAAGCTTTTCCTTCATCATTAATCAATGACAGGAAAACTTTATCTGTTTGACTTAGAGTATTCATTCGCTGCAAGCGATGTCACTTATGAGACTTTGCTTGCCGGAATGCTCCCGAATAAATGATGAGCCTCATGACTCAAAAATCCATACCAGCTAAGAAACCACTTTCTGATTGGTTTCGCCGGAATGTAGCTAAGTTGGTTGTGGCACCTACTTTTGGTCTGATCATATTCTTTGTTTATGGCTTTATTGCCTGGACCGGATATGTCTCTTTCACAAAATCCAAGATGCTGCCAACCTATTCGTTCGAAGGATTTTACCAGTACATTCGTCTCTGGAAGATGACCCCTTGGAATGTTGCAATGGAAAACCTGCTTGTTTTTGGCAGTCTGTTTATTCTTATTGCAATTGTCCTTGGCTGTTTGCTGGCAATTGCACTAGATCAGAAAGTCCGTGCCGAAGGGGTATTACGTACAGTTTACCTCTACCCAATGGCGATATCCTTTATTATCACGGGTACAGCTTGGAAATGGATCCTTAACCCCGGACTTGGTATTCAAAATTTAGTGCAATCATGGGGCTGGGAAAGCTTTTCATTTGATTGGCTCATCAATAGTGAAATGGCGATCTATACTTTGGTAATCGCGGCCGTCTGGCAATCATCCGGCTTCGTTATGGCGCTCTTCCTCGCGGCATTACGTGGGGTTGATAGTGAGATAATCAAAGCAGCATATTTGGATGGAGCTTCCTTATCTCGTATCTATCTCGTCATTATCTTACCGACGTTACGGCCCGTATTCCTGAGCTGCTTTTTTATTCTCACGCACATGGCTGTTAAAAGCTTTGACCTTGTGGTTGCCCTCACGGGCGGTGGCCCCGGATACAGCACGATCATGCCAGCGAACTTCATGTATGAAATGACATTTCGCCGTAATCAGATCGGCCTTGGCGCAGCATCAGCAATGATGATGCTTGCGACCGTAATGGCCATTGTCATCCCTTACCTCTATTCAGAATTAAGAGAGAAAAAAAATGGCTGATCTCTCTGCACTTCCTGGCGGGAAAAGCCCTTGGCAATCCGCCGCTCGATTTGGCCTTTACGCCCTGCTTTTAATTTTTGCAGCCTATTATATCCTGCCGTTGATCGTTGTTCTTTCTACATCATTGAAAGATCTGGATGAAATCCGTAACGGCACACTGTTATCCCTACCCGCAGAGATAAATTTTGATGCGTGGGGGTATGCCTGGAATGAAGCCTGTATCGGCGTCAGTTGTACCGGATTAAAGCCGTATTTCTGGAATTCTGTCGCAATGACCATTCCGGCCGTCCTGATTTCTACCATTCTGGGGGCATTGACAGGTTACTCGCTCACCAAGTTCAAGTTCAAAGGCGCGAACCTGATCTTTGCGATGATCCTGTTTGGGTGTTTTATCCCCTTTCAGGTCGTGTTGCTTCCCATGGCACAGTCACTGGGCTACTTGCGAATTGCCAACACAGTGCCGGGTTTGGTTCTGGTTCATATTGTCTATGGCCTTCCCTTTACAGTGCTTTTTTTCAGAAACTA
The DNA here is from genome assembly GCF_937128705.1 of uncultured Kiloniella sp. Lineage (GTDB taxonomy): Bacteria > Pseudomonadota > Alphaproteobacteria > Kiloniellales > Kiloniellaceae > Kiloniella. The sequence continues at coordinate 21,130 of NZ_CAKZMP010000002.1, forward strand.
CTACGTCAATATTCCCGATGATCTGATCAAGGCCGCAACAATCGACGGCGCAGGTTTCTTTATGATTTTCTGGCGCATCATGTTGCCATTATCGCCACCAATCATCGTCGTGACCATTATCTGGCAGTTTACTCAAATCTGGAACGACTTCCTCTTTGGGGCATCGTTCACCACTGGTGGCGGGCAACCGGTTACTGTCGCACTCAACAACCTTGTAAACACAACAACTGGCGTCAAACGATACAATGTGGATATGGCCGCTGCCCTGATTACAGCAGCACCAACACTCGTCGTATATGTATTGGCAGGTCGTTACTTCGTACGCGGTCTAACCGCTGGCTCAGTTAAAGGGTAAGGAGAAAAATACTCATGGCATCCCTATCCATTCAAAATGTCAAAAAATCATATGGCGCTATCGAAGTTCTCAAAGGCATCGACCTTGATTTGGAAGATGGTGAATTTCTGGTCCTTTTGGGTCCATCCGGTTGCGGGAAATCAACACTGCTAAATATGATCGCAGGCCTGGATACCATTACAGATGGTGAAATCCTGATTGATCAAAATGTCGTAAACGATGTGCACCCGAAAGACCGTGACATCGCGATGGTTTTCCAAAGCTACGCGCTTTATCCCAACATGTCCGTTGCCCGGAATATCGGCTTTGGTTTGGAAATGCGCAAAGTCACCAAAGAAGACCGTGAAAAGCGTGTGGATGAAGCAGCCCGTATGTTGCAAATCGATCACCTGAGTGATCGTAAACCCGCACAGCTTTCCGGCGGGCAACGACAACGCGTTGCCATGGGGCGTGCCCTTGTACGTGACCCCGAAATCTTTTTGTTTGATGAACCGCTATCAAATCTTGATGCCAAACTTCGCGTAGAAATGCGGACAGAAATCAAAAAGCTGCACCAGCGTCTCGGCACGACCATGGTTTATGTGACCCATGATCAGATTGAAGCCATGACCCTTGCCAGCCGGATCGCTATTCTACGCGAAGGTGAAGTACAACAGTTTGCAAGCCCGCAGGAAGTATACGAAAAGCCTGCGAACATGTACGTGGCCGGGTTCGTCGGTTCACCGCCGATGAACTTTGTTCCCGCTGCTGTTGTCAGTGAAGATGGCAAACTCGGCGTTTCTATCGAGCGCACAGCCAATGGCAACAGAAGCTCTGTTTTCCTGGCCTTGCCTGATGATCGACAGGATGTCGGTGACTGGATTGGACGTGATGTCATCCTCGGCATCAGACCCGAAACCCTGACACATCGTTCGGATGCAGAAATATCTTTGAACAAAGGCTTACAGGCATTTGACTGTCAGGTGGAAGTATTGGAACCTACAGGCGCAGATACACTCACCTATATCGAACTGGGCGGACGCGAAGTAATTGCACGGGTAAACCCTTACAATACCACAGCACCGGGGGAAACGATGGCATTTATGGTCGATATGGGGAAAGCCAGTCTCTTTGATCCCAAAACCGAACTCCGCATTTAAAGACAGAATATGACAACAGACCTAACTGTAGAAAAAAAATTCGCGGGAAAATATCCAGAGGAAAAAATTTTGATCCAAAAAATTTGGGAAGGACCAGCTCTGTTGGGTGAGTCCCCCCTTTGGGACCATCGAACAGGCTTCCTTTATTGGGTTGATATCGAGAACAGCAAACTCTATTGGCAAAAAGTTGATGGGTGGCAAAAAGTTGATGGATCTGATTATTCTTCGATGGACCTCCCTGCCCCTGTCGGCTCAATAGCGCTGTGGCATGATGGTGGACTGATTGCTGCGATGGGTCAGGGGCTTTTCCTCATAGCCCCCGACTTGGGAACCGTCACCCCCATTGCGCCGGAATTAGCAGATGATAACTGCTTGATGAATGACGGCAAAGCCGACAGAGCTGGTAATTTCATTTTCGGGGCAAAACATCTAAGAGAATGCGCCCCTGTTGCGGGATCCTGGCGATACCAATCCGGTCAAATTAGCCCTATGGAACAAAAGTTTATCGTATTTAATGGGCCGGCATTCAGCCCCGCGGGTGACAGAATTTATTTTGCGAACTCACCAACGCAACAGATCATGACCGCAAGTTATAGCCCCACAGAAGGAATCACTTCACAGCCAGAGGTTTTTGTTCAACTAACTGGCAAAGATGGTTATCCTGATGGCATGACGGTTGATAGTGAAGGTTATCTCTGGAACGCCCAGTGGGATGGATGGGCGATCACCCGATACCGTCCAGACGGAATTATTGATCAAAAAATCGATATGCCTGTGCAACGGCCCACGTCACTGTGCTTTGGTGGTGAAGACCTAAAGACGCTTTTTGTGACCTCTGCATCAACCCGACTATCACCGAAAGAACTTGCAGAAAATCCCGATGCGGGGGCTTTATTTCAGTTAGACGCCCCTGTTGCCGGGCTTCCAGAGAAAACTATAATCCAATAAATTAAAGTCATCAATTATGCTATTGAATAATAAAAATATTATCATAACCGGATCTAGCAGTGGCATTGGCCGTGTCATCGCCGAAGAAGCCCTAAAAGAAGGTGCCAATGTTTTCTTGCATGGGCGGCGAGAACATCTGGTCGAACAAGCCCTGTCAGAGTTGAGCAAAGGCTATGGAACCAATCGCGTTTCTGGACTAGCCGGCGATATTGCTGATCCGACCTTTCCTGAAAAACTGGTTTCAGCAGCCGTCAAAAAATTTGGCAATCTGGATGGTCTGGTCAATAACGCAGGGATATCGCCACGCCATAACATTGATACGGCATCTGCCGAAGACTTTGATCAGGTTATGTCAATCAATTTGCGGGCACCGATGCTGACCATTCAGGCTGCAATGCAAAGCTTTAGAGACAACGGATCGGCAAGCGTGGTTAATATCGGGTCGATAAATGCGCACTGTGGGCAACCGGATCTTTTGATCTATTCAACATCCAAAGGCGGTCTTCAGACACTGACAAGAAACCTTGGTGATGCTTTGGGACCGGAAAAAATTCGCGTCAACCAGATCAATGTTGGCTGGACCCTGACCGAAAACGAACACCAGTTACAATTGGCCGAAGGTAACCCTGAAAACTGGTTGGACAATGTCTCACCTCTCTCTGCACCCTCTGGCACGATCCTGCATCCCGAACAGGTTGCAAATCATGTGGTATTCTGGCTGTCAGACAAATCAGCACCCGTCAGCGGTACAGTTTTTGAAGTCGAGCAATACCCGGTAATAGGGCGTAACCGCGTGACAAGCGGGCAAGCAGATTAAGCTTTTACATTACAAGAAGAACTCCGAGCAATTCCGGTATAAAAGAGAAAACCATGACACAACAACGGATCACCCCCGCAGAACTGAGAAGTAAAAAGTGGTTTGATGATGTGGATGATCCCGGCATGTCTGCACTCTATCTGGAACGATATCTTAATTTTGGCCTTACCCGCGAAGAACTCCAGTCCGGCAAACCGATTATCGGTATTGCACAGACGGGGTCAGACCTTACACCCTGTAATCGCCATCACACAGACTTGGCTGTTCGTGTCAAAGAAGGTATCCGTGATGCCGGGGGCATTCCCCTAGAATTCCCGGTCCACCCCATACAGGAAACCGGAAAACGCCCCACCGCTGCGCTTGATCGAAACCTTGCCTATCTGGGTCTGGTCGAAGTTCTATACGGCTATCCGTTGGATGGTGTCGTCCTGACCACCGGATGTGACAAGACAACGCCAGCCTGTTTGATGGCGGCTGCTACAGTCAATATTCCTGCCATTGTTCTTTCCGGTGGTCCCATGCTGGATGGCTATCACAAGGGGCGAACAGTCGGTTCGGGCAGTATCATCTGGGAAGCACGCGAACAACTGGCGGCAGGTGAAATTGATTACGACGGCTTTATGGACCTCGCTGCGGCGTCAGCTCCGTCTGTGGGGCACTGCAACACCATGGGTACAGCCCTTTCCATGAACTGTCTGGCTGAAGCATTAGGCATGTCACTCCCCGGCTGTGCCTCTATTCCTGCACCCTATCGGGAACGCGGGCAGATTTCCTATCATACGGGCAAGCGTATCGTTGATATGGTTTGGGAGGATTTGAAGCCTTCCATGATTATGACCAAAGAAGCCTTTGAAAATGCCATTGTGTTGGCTTCGTCCCTTGGGGCGTCGACCAACTGTCCCCCTCACCTAATTGCCATTGCCCGCCATATGGGCGTCGAATTGACAATGGATGACTGGCAGCGCATTGGTTACAGCGTTCCTATGATTGTTGACTGTCAGCCAACCGGACGGCATCTGGGCGAGCGTTTCCACAAAGCGGGTGGCGTTCCGGCTGTTCTGGCTGAATTGATCAAGGCAGACTTGATCCACGAAGGCTGCCTGACCGTAAATAATCAAACCCTTGGTGATAATTGCAGAGAAGCCTTTACCCACGACCGTGACGTTATCAAAACAACAGATGATCCCCTGTTACAATCCGCAGGGCTTATGGTGTTATCCGGCAATCTTTTTGATAACGCTGTTCTCAAAACATCTGCCATCGATGAAACTTTTCGAAAACGATATCTGGAAGACCCAGAGCAACCCAATGTCTTTACCGGAAAAGCAATCGTCTTTGAAGGGTCCGAAGATTATCACCAAAGACGCAACGATCCTGATCTTGGTGTTACTGAAAATTCAATCCTTTTCATCAGAAACTGTGGCCCGGTTGGGTACCCAGGTTCCGCAGAGGTGGTAAACATGCTGCCGCCAGACAGTCTGGTCAAACAGGGCATCACCTCCCTACCCTGCGTTGGCGATGGTCGCCAGAGCGGAACGTCGGGCAGCCCCTCAATTCTCAATGCCTCGCCAGAAGCCGCGGTCGGTGGCGGATTGGCACTTCTGAAAAGTGGGGATGACGTCCGGGTTGATCTGAATACACGGCAGGTGGACATGGTCATCAGCGATGATGAGCTTGAAGAAAGAAAAGAGAACCTTGTCCTGCCAGAACTGGATAACCAAACCCCGTGGCAGGAAATATATCGTTCCATGGTTGGGCAATTATCAACAGGCGCCTGTCTGGAACCCGCAACACTTCATCTAAGGGTTGTTGATGAAAAGGGCTTACCAAGGCACTCTCATTAATCCACTATAACGGACATTAAGTTATTTTTTTGGACATATATCTAGCCATCTAATAGAATCTGTCTTATAAAATGATCAAAATCTGCCAACGAGATATCCTATCTTTATCAAGTCCGGTTTAATCAGGAATAGTAACGTGACCTCAATTGGTATTATCGGCGAGTGTATGATCGAACTGTCCCGAGCGGATGTTTCTGGGGCTGATGCCTCTGAACATAACGAACTGCTTTATCAAAAGCGATATGGCGGTGATACCTACAACACCGCCTATTACCTTGCCCAATGCGCGAAATCGAAAATCGACGTCAACTATGTTACCGCGCTAGGTGATGATGCCATCAGTGATGATATGATCGCGACCTTTTCTGCGGCGGGTGTCAAAACTGATTTGATAGAGAAAATACCCGGTGCAGTGCCCGGTCTATATGCCATACAGACAGATGAACATGGGGAGCGCAGCTTTCTTTACTGGCGTTCGGAAGCACCCGCTCGACAGCTTTTTCAAACGCCGCAAAGTGAAGCGCTTAAATCTAAACTCCTAAAAAAAGACTGGCTCTATTTTTCTGGTATTACACTCGCGATCCTTCACGCTAAAGGTAGAGAAACCTTCTTCGAATTTTGCCAAGCCTTTCGGGTACAAGGGGGGAAGATCGCTTTTGATATCAATTATCGCCCGCGCCTTTGGGCAAGTGAAGACGAAGCAAAGTCTATCATAGATAGAGCTTACGCAATTTGTGATCTGGCTTTACCGTCCTATGATGATGAAACCCTGCTTTTTAAAACCAGTTCCCCCCAAAACGCGATAGACCGCATCACAAAGCTTGGCGCGAAAGAAATTGTGCTTAAGAACGGTGCAGAAGAAGTTTATGTCCACAGTCATGGTCAGACTGAGAAGCATGCTATTGTTCCGGCGACTGATGTGAAAGACACGACCTCTGCCGGGGATAGTTTTAACGCTGGTTATCTTTACGCGCGTCTATCAGACCACGACATCTCTACTGCGGTTAAAGCGGGATCAAACCTCGCAAAACAGGTCATTGCCCAGACTGGCGCTATTGTTCCTGTAACACCCCCGACATTCTAAGGCTCACGATTATGGCTATTGCAGACAAACAACATCAAAATTTCCTAAGCAAAACACTTGAACAGGCTGTTATTTTACCTGTGCTTGTTATTGAGCGTGTTGAGGATGCAATCCCTTTAGCCGAGGCCCTACTGGAAGGTGGCTGTACTTCAGTTGAAGTTACGCTGCGAAGTGAAGCTGCTCTTGCCTCTATGGAGAAAATTTCAGCACATTTACCAGAACTTACGCTGGGTGCCGGAACACTTTTGGAATGCGAACAGTTCCAACAGGTTAAAGACGCTGGCGCTAGTTACGCCTTAAGTCCCGGCACGACAGAAAAGCTTGCCTTGGCCGCAATAGATTCTAATCTGGCATATGTCCCTGCTGCAGCAACGCCATCTGAAGTTCTGGAATTACGTGAACTTGGCTTTAAGATTCAAAAGCTCTTTCCCGCCGGAGCTTCGGGGGGCATTGAAATGCTTAAATCCCTGAGCTCCCCAATAGCCGACGTTCGTTTCTGCCCGACGGGCGGCGTTTCAACCGCAAATGTTCAGGATTACCTGCAACAACCCAATGTGATCTGTGTCGGGGGCAGCTGGCTTGCCCCAAAAGATCTGGTCGCTGAAAAGAACTGGTCCGCGATCACAAAGGTCGTTCAGAAAAGCATGGCCGCCGTTCGCTAAAGCTTAAGCACCCCAGTATCTTTAAAAATCAGTATCTGTGAAAAAAGGCTT
>NZ_CAKZMP010000003.1 GCF_937128705.1 uncultured Kiloniella sp.
AAAACAGGCATCGCGGAATACAGTGAAACCTTCCTTTAAACTTAGCTGAAACCAGTCTCTACAAGTAACACGATTTCCCGACCAGTTGTGAAAATATTCATGCGCAATAACCGCTTCGACGCGCTGAAAAGCTGCATCTGTTTGAGTGTCAGGATGCGCCAGTACACAAGATGTATTAAAGATATTCAGACCTTTAGTTCCGCCAAAGTAGAGGGTACCGTCTTGGGATTTAAGATGGCTAAAGCGGTTGAATTCCCAGCCTTGAAGCCCGTCAGAAATACCAAAATTTTCAACCCGTTTTGTTTTTGGATCAAACTTGCTCAGACCTTTTCGAGTACCTAACCAGAAAAATCCCTTATCATCCATTTCTATCCCTGTGATAAAGTTATCTGGCAGGCCTTGTTTCATGCCATAGGTCTCTTTCCAACTGGTCTCTGGATTATACCCAACCAACCCCGTGGAAGTTGCAAACCATAAAACGCCATCATCCGTTTCGCTGACGGCATAAATGTCATTTTGTTCATTGAGCTTAACTGAGCTGACTTGCATCTTGCCTGGATCAAACATCTCCAACCCGTCATGCCCTCCAACCCATAACCATCCCCTTTTATCCTTGTGTTGCAGATTAATATGCCGATTTTTTAGGTTGAAAGGTGCTTTGTCATTATCAAGGCTATAATCAGTGAATGCTTCAAGAACAGGATCAAAGCGCTGTAATCCCTGATCCCAAACGCTAAGCCATAAAGTTCCCTGATCATCTATTCGAATATCAAAAATATTATTTCCTAAAAGACCACCTTTGTTCAGGCCATCACTTTTATAGTGAATGAACCTTTTATGAATAGAATCGTATTTATTAAGCCCCCCACCCCATGTGCCAAACCATAGAATGCCATCGTTACTTTCTGCTATGCTGATAACAGAATCACTGCTTAGGCTATTGCGATCATCTGGATTATGTTTCAAATGGCGAAATGACTGGTTTTCGGGGTCAAAAATACTTATGCCACCGCCATCTGTCGCGATCCAGATCAGACCATTTTTATCTTCATGAATATCAAGAAGATTATCAAAAGCAGGTCCTTTTTCAGGTGCTGTAGGCTTTGACTGATAAATCTGAAACTTAAGGTCATGCACGCTAAAACGACACACTCCATTATTAAAAATACTTAACCATAAAGCCCCGTTCATGTCTTCTTTGATATCAAAGATAGCCCCATTGGGTATCAGATTTCGCCCTGTACCAGCCTGATAATGTTCAAAACTGTCTGTTGCAGGAACATACTTGTTCACTCCGTTTTTATCTGTACCAATCCAGATATTGCCCTGACTATCCTCAAACACAGACCATACATCATTTGTCGCGATCGAATTGTAATCTAATTTTGAATATTGATAGTGAGCCCAACTATTTATTTCAGGATCAAAAACAACAACACCTTGAGTTGTTGCTAGCCAAAGTTTGCCATTGGATCCCAAAAGAAGATCACGTACATAATTATCTGAAACACTGGCAAGAGAATTGCTTAAAGAGAAGTGAGTAAACGCACCAGTATCAATACTTAAATGTTCCAGACCTTTATCTGTCGCCAGCCATAAATCATTGTTTTGCCCATTAATGATACGATGAATTGTATTGCTTACGATAGAATTTGCATTATCCGACTCATTTATAAAAACCTGAAGCAGTTCACCAGTATCAGGATTAACTTGTCGCAGACCAAACCCGACACCACCAATCCAAAGGTGCCCCGAACGATCCTGATGAATTGCATGAATACTATTTTGACTAGAAACATCAAAGTTCTTAAAGGTCCCTTTTTTATGATCATATCGGCTAAGCTTATGAGACCCGACCCAGATAAACCCCTCACGATCTGTCATTGTGCTCTGCGCAAACGTGCCGCCCAAACTATTGGGATCTTCTATGTCGTGCGTGAAAACCTTAAAGTCATAGCCATCATAACGATTTAAGCCATTTGAACTGGCAACCCATAAATAACCGTCGTGATCAAAAGTTTGCTCTGACACTAAGCTCGAAGACAGACCTTCCCCTACGGAAAAGCATCTTAGATTAGATTGACCACTCGCAGAATGGGTTGCATTAGAAACATTACTCCCCCCCAAACAAACAAGAAAACACCCAATAAAACAAAGTGCTCTGAACCAACTCATATAAATACTATTTACCCCCGCCAAACCGCTTAAAACAAAGCAGCTCAGTTATTTACCTGAACATTACGCTCTTATTATTACGTACTTTTATTAAGTACTTTTTCACCTGTTAGCTGCATAATGAACAGAGGAGGTAAGTAAAAGGTTAATTTCAACGAGGAGTAATATTTATTTCAATAATATATATCAATTTTGACTTATTTAACGACAAAAATCAGGCCCGCAGCAATAGACTGTGGGCCTGATCTATACCACACTACAGAAAACTTAATCCCCGAGAACGGTGCCTTCGCGGCGGGTATCTGCACCGCCGACAAGTTCGCCATCAAGGATCTGGATTACGTGAAGACCAGAATTCAGGTCACGCACGTTAACCTCATGCCCCATGGCTTCCAGCGCGGGGACCATCGCAACAGCATCTGTGCCCTCTTCCACGTCTGTAGCTCCATTACGGTTGACGATATGTGGCTGGCTGATGGCAACCTGTGGGTCCATGCCAAAGTCCAGAATACCAATGACGGATTGGGCCACATAGTTGATAATCCGTGATCCACCGGGTGATCCGATAGCCAAAACAGGCTTGCCATCTTTTAGAACAATAGTTGGTGCCATGGATGATCTTGGGCGTTTGCCCCCTTCAACACGGTTGGCAATCGGCTTGCCATCTTTTTCTGGAGCACGAGAGAAATCGGTCAACTCGTTGTTTAAAAGAAAACCGTTGCTCATCACACGAGATCCAAAACCAGTTTCAATGGTTGTGGTCATGGAAATAACATTACCGTCGGCATCAACAATGGAAAAGTGACTGGTCCCCGGACGCTCCAGTTGCGTATCCGGTGCATAAATACTTGCTTCTTTCCACGGCGGCGTCCCGGCATCTGCCTTGCCCATTGTTTTTGCCGGATCGATCAAAGCAGAACGTTCTTTCAGATAACTCTGGTCCAATAACCCTTCGGGCATCTTCACAAAATCACTGTCTGCCATATAAAGACCACGGTCAGCATAGGCCAATTTGGCTGCTTCCAGATACAGGTGAGTGCTTTCAGCACCCGGTCCCATGGCCGGAATGTCATAGTTAGAAAGAATGGATAAAATTTGTCCAACGGTCAACGCACCGGATGACGGTGGTCCCATGCCGCATACTTCATACCCACGATATGGCGCACAGGCTGGTTTACGCTCTACAACGCTATAAGCCTTCATATCTTCCAAGGTAAGAATGCCGCCATTTTCTTCCGTCTTCACTGCCTCGACAATGTCTTTGGCAATCTGACCTTCATAGAAAGCTTTCGAACCTTCTTTCTGGATCATCGCAAGCGCAGCCGCAAATTTAGGGTTACGTAATAATGTCCCTTCTTTCAACGGCTCACCATTTTTATCAAAGAAATAAGCCCGCGTATGGGGCATGGCTTCCAGCTTGCGTTTGCCAACAGCGTTAGCAATAGAATTGGCCATGCGGTGCGAAATCTGGAACCCGCCCTGTGCCAGCGCACGGGTTGGTTCAATCAATTCAGCCCAATCCTGATTACCATAACGCTGGTGTACCGTTTCAATCAGTTTAAGCGTGCCCGGCACCCCGACAGAACGACCGCCAACAACCGCATCAAACCACCCCACTGGTTGACCATCTGTTCCCAACCAATAGTCTGGCGTTGCCGCCATTGGTGCTTTTTCACGTCCGTCAAAGGTCGTCAGGCTTTTTGCTTTGGCATCCCAATAGACCATAAAGGCACCGCCCCCGATGCCAGAGCTTTGTGGCTCGACAAGGTTAAGCATCAACTGCACAGCTACTGCCGCATCCGCAGCGGACCCACCGCGTTCCAACACCTCATAACCGGCTTGTGTTGCAATCGGATTGGCCGATGCCACCATGAATTTTTGGGATTTCACGGACTGTTTTTCGACAACAGCGTGGGTCGCCTCGGGTTGCACAGCTTCTTGAGCGACAGAGGCTCCAATAACGCTATAGAGAGGTAAGGTAGTGGCAAATGCCAGCGCGACCTTTTTCGGACTAATCGACATAAATTTCTTCCCTGTGATTATATTTATTTTCTGTAACAAACAGGTCTTGTGCATAACGCCCTGATACTGCCCAAAATATTATCCCGAATGTTATCCAAGATATTATAAAGCCGATATCATAGCTTTAATTTATAGACTTTGGGGTCAGCAACAAGTTTACGAAAACAGATCACCAACAAATAACCTTGCCAATAAGTTCTGTTTTTATAATAGATAACGGCTACAGCTTTGCACTATGCCCGACAATCTTATAAATTAATTTTATAACTTTATAGGTTGTTTTAATAGCATAGCGCCCTTTGATTTCCTTTGGCAATGTCGCCAATAATTTTGTCACAGGCAAATTTTTATATCATCAAAAGCCCAACACACCTTGAAAAATCAAACAAGATAATCGGCGAAGACAGTAAACAAAGATGCAAAACCTAAAAGAAAGCAAACTCGCACACCTAAAATCTCTAGAGGCTTTTGCCGCCGTAATGGAAGGGGGAAGCATTACCAAAGCCGCCGAAAAACTAGGAGTAACGCAGCCTTCTGTCAGTCAGCACATACAACGACTGGAAAGCGCTTTTGAAACCGAGCTTTTCATACGCCAGAACGGACGCATCTTTCCCACTGAACGAGCAAAAATCCTGTTGGATGACGTAGAAAGCCTGCTGGCGGGGATTGATAAAACCTTTCGCAAATGGCGAAGAGGACAAACCAAACAGCTAAGCCATTTACGCATCTGCGCATCCTTTTCCAACTGTTCATTAGTGTTACCGCACCTTTTAACCCGCTTATCCGGGCAAAATACAATGCATTTTCAGGTTACCTCGGCATCGATGGAAGAGTCCGTTTCAGCCCTCGTTGAAAACCGAGCCGATGTTGCGTTTCATACCAAACCACTGGATCATGGATCGATTGAAAACCAACGCTTTCTTTCCGCTCGGCAAGTCTGTGTCATGCCAAAGACGCATCCACTGGCGGGCCATAAAGCTCTCAGCCCCGTTGATCTGGACACACAAAGAATGATCTCGGTCCCCAAAACGGACCCTTGCTATCCAGAGCATCAGGAAATCATGCGTCGTTATAACCTTGTGGTACAAAACCTTTTGGAAACACCCTATTCCACCCTTGCCATGCAGATGGCCGAAGAATTTGATGCACTCTATATTGGGAACGTCCTGATTGCAGAGCTGTTCTGTCAAAAAAATCAAAACCTTTGCTGGCGTGAAATTAAAGAATTCGACCAAAAGACTAACTTCTATTTCGCCGTCTCTCCCTGGTTACAAAATTCAGAGACAGAACGCGCCTTAAAAAGATCGATAGCAGATGCTTTTTCAGAACTGAACAGTCGTCTCCACCTTTGGTAAAAGCCATCCAGAAAAGATCGATATCCAGTTTCCTTTCCAAACCTTGGAAATCAAACACTGGCCTGACCAGAACAGACTATGGACGTATTTTATAAAGACAGAGCGATTTATACTGTCCGACGCGGATTATGACCATGTGATGGATGCATAAACCTGTATTCGCCGTCACCTGCCAAGCTTGGTAATTCTCTGGGGTCATAGCCAAGTTCGCCAACTAACTGAACACGAGATACCCCAATATCCTTCAACCACTTCTCGTCACAGCTCAAGAGTTTATAAATTTCTCGTTTTCGCGCATTTTCCTTTCGCTTAGCAAGGAACCAAGACCGAAAACGTGATCCCCATAAACTCCCCAGTGGCACGCATTGAGACCTAAAAGTATTTTCAAGTTTATGTACCATCGAACCTATTCCTTATATCAATTATTACTGAATATAAGACTGCGATAGACATTTTTGAAATTCATAGTTAATATGATAGGCATTTAAAATTATTATAACTATATTTCTGAGATATGCGCTATGCCTCCTCACCTTGAAAGCGATTTACTCCGTACCTTTGTTGCGATTGCGGAAACAAAAAACTTCACCCGAGCATCAGAAATTGTCAGCAGAACACAGTCTGCCGTTAGCATTCAGATGAAAAAACTGGAAGAAATCGTCAACGGGAAATTATTTGATCGTGGGCCACGGGGCGTTACCCTCACTCCTTCTGGGGAACACCTAGTTAAAGATGCCAAACGCATACTGTCGTTATTAGACCAGGCCGCGGCATCATTACAAACAGATCCTCTGAAGGGCACCGTCAGAATTGGTATCCCAGAAGAATATGGCGGTACGTTTCTCCCCTCTGTTCTATCTCGATTTGCAAAAACACACCCCCAAGCAGAAGTAACCGTGCGCTGCGCACAATCAGAAGCACTTAACAAGGGGATGGAAAAGGGGGAACTTGACCTTATTATTCTTCACGAGGAAGCCACCAAAACTAGTGGTGAAATTCTTCTGAACAATCCGATCGTTTGGATTACATCAGATACATATCGCCAACACGAATGTACTCCCATGCCTGTGGCTGTGTACGATAGTGAATGTTGGTGGCGTGAATGGGCATTGGCCTGTCTGGATCAGCAAAATAAAGATTATAAGATCACCTATGTCAGCAGCAGTACATTTGGCTTACAAGCTGCGGTATCATCAGGCATTGCAGTCGGAATTGTCGCCGAAGGCCAAATACCGCCTGACTGCCGAGAATTAACCGCAGAAGAAGGTTTTCCAAGACTTCAGAGCACAAATATTGTCCTCCGGCAAAACACACAACGCGAATGCAATACTAAAGCAGGAATGGCTCAGGCGATACGCGATGCCTTTCAAGCCTCTAGAGCTTAGGGTCTGCCCCCTAATTTCGCAGCTTTTGCCCGCATGATTTTTATAGTCGTGATTTTTGGCGGCATGTTACCGGCATGTTAATTGCCGCCACACCAACAACGGCGGCCAGAATTCCAATGGCCACAATAAAAGAAATTTCTTCCCCCAGAAAAACCACCCCGAGCATAACCCCGAAACCAGCGCGTAAATATGCCTGACTGGCGACACCTAAAGAACCCAAGGTTTTGATCAACCGAAAATAAATCAGAAGCGCAACGCCGGTACAAAAAATAGACAGGATGGCTAACGATCCAATAGCTTCCACTGAAGGTGTCAAAGACCATGGCTTATCGACAATCAGGCTGGCAGGCACCAAAACAATCGTCGCCCAAAGCATTGTCCCCGTGGCAATGACCGAGGAACTAAGATGCGTAAAACGCTTTCCATAGATTGCGGCACAGCCATAAAGAAAAGCGCCCCCAACGGCACAAATTTGCCCAAGAACTTCTTGCCCCAAACCGTCTAAGGCATCAACCCCAACGATAAACAGAACGCCAAACAGCCCAAGGGTTGCCCCAAAAAGCTTTAACCCCGTCACCTTTTCATGACGGGTAAACAGTAAAGTGATAAAAAAGACGAAGATAGGAGAGGTCGAATTTAACACACTGGCAAGAGCACTATCCACATACTGCTGTCCCCACGCCAAGATTGTCCATGCTGCGATAGAGCTAAGAAATGATTGAACAAACAACATGCGCCAGCTTCGTCCGTCCCTTGGCAATTTCTCCTGTTTCAAAACAAGTAAAATAACCAAAAAAATAGCTGCACCCCCGACACGACCAGCCACCAGTGTAAAGGGCGGAATCTCCGTCACAGCGACCTTCGCGAATAAATAAGATGATCCCCATAACAATGCCAAGAGGCAAAGAAACCCCAGTTCGATAAAGAGAACAGGTTGCTTTTGTTTTACCACGATAATCGACCTCTATTTTCAAAAATTAAATAACATCATTCCATTTTAACCATTTAATTATAGCTGGCTTTTCCACAAAATGGTTCGACTAAGAACGAAGTATTAAAATAGGCGTTTTGACATTACTCGCTAACAGTCGATTGTAAAACTATCGCATTTTTTTCACCTTTAGGTTATGGTTACCAAATTGTTACCAAAAAAAAGGTAACAAGTGATCTTAAGATCCAAAAACAAAAACATTAAACAGGGGGGCTTCGCAGAATAGTAAAAGCCCCAAATAGAACAGTAAAAACCAGAGGGGAATCAAATGTCCGCTACATTAATTGTAGGACTTGATGGCACAGAGTCCGGTAACCGTGCCCTCGCCTATGCTAAAAAGCTCGCCAATCTTATTGGTGGCTGTGAATTACTTGTGGTCTATGTGATTGAATGGTCACCTTATACATTCCAAACCGCCGAAGAAAATTCCCAACGGCATAAACGCCGCGAAGAAGAAATATCAATGGCGATGGAACGCGTTATCGATCCTGCGGTTACATCCTTAAAAGCTGACGGCATTAACGCACGGGGCATTGTGCGTCATGGTGACGTTGCTGAACTTATCGATGCTGTCGCCGTCGAAGAAAAGGCTGAACAAATTATTGTCGCTCGTTCATCAGAAGGTGGCTTTGTTAAACGTGTCTTTGGCACAGCAACGGCCAACCTTGTTATGCACGCCAGCGTTCCCGTAACAGTCGTCGGATAAGGAGAGCACTTATGAATAAAATTTTTAAAATTCTCATGCCTGTGTTCGCCCTTATGAGCACAACAACGACCGCCTTTGCACAAGAAGGTGGGGGATTAGATGCTGCGATCAACACAGGCTTTGCCGCAGCAACTGGATGGTTTGTTAACTTCATCTTTGCCCCGTTCCCCGGAACAAGCTTTCCGTGGATTGTGATGTGGCTTGTTATTGCGGCATCCGTTTTCAGTCTCTATTTTATCTTTGTCCAATTCAGACTTTTTGGTCATGCGATTTCACTTGTCAAAGGGGATTATTCCGATCCCAATGACGCGGGGGAAGTCAGTCACTTTCAGGCCTTGGCAACAGCCCTGTCCGGGACCGTCGGCCTTGGTAATATTGCGGGCGTTGCGGTCGCAGTCGGTATTGGTGGCCCCGGCGCAACCTTCTGGATGATCCTTGCCGGGCTTTTGGGCATGGCGTCAAAATTCACCGAGTGTACACTTGGGGTGAAATACAGAAACGAGTACGAAGACGGCACCGTATCTGGTGGCCCCATGTACTATATTTCAAAGGGCTTTACCGAACGCGGTCTTCCCGGCGGCAAGTTTCTGGCTATTCTCTTTTCCGTGTTCTGTATCCTCGGTGCACTGGGCGGCGGGAATATGTTCCAGGCTAATCAGGCACATGCACAAATTGCAGGCATTGTCGGCGATTATCCAGGCTGGATTACAGGCATTATTTTTGCCGGTGTGGTCTTTGCTGTTATCGTTGGCGGTATCAAATCCATCGCGAACGTAACCGAAAAAGTTGTCCCCTTTATGGGCGTGCTCTACGTCGGTGCAGCCTTGGTTATTCTTATTATGAACGCAGACCAGATCGGTTGGGCTTTTGGCCAGATCTTTGAAGGCGCTTTCACAGGTCTTGGTGTCGCTGGCGGCTTTGTCGGTGCTTTGATTCAGGGCTTTAAACGGGCGGCTTTCTCAAACGAAGCTGGTGTAGGTTCTGCCGCGATTGCGCACTCTGCCGTGCGGACAAAAGAACCGGTAACAGAGGGTGTCGTTTCTTTGCTGGAACCTTTCATTGATACAGTTGTTATCTGTACAATGACGGCGCTTGTGATCATCATTACAGGCCAGCTCACCGTAAATCCAGAAACAGGCAACTATATTGTCGAAGGTGGCAAAATCGTCACAGCGACAGGCGTTTCCGGTGTTGCACTGACCTCTGCTGCATTTGAATCAGCCTTTAGCTGGTTCCCGTATGTCCTTGCTCTTGCGGTTATTCTCTTTGCCTTCTCGACCATGCTTTCCTGGTCATACTACGGCTTGAAAGCCTGGACCTATATGTTTGGTGAAAGCAAAGGCGCAGAGCTGACCTTTAAGGTTATTTTCTGTATCTTTATCATTATCGGTGCCGCAGCAAGTCTTGGTCCGGTTATCGATTTCTCTGATGCAGCAATCTTTGCAATGGCGGTGGTTAACATCACGGGGCTTTACTTCTTGATGCCAATCGTGAAGCGGGAACTCAACAGCTATATGGCCCGCCTCAAAAGCGGAGAGATAAAGAAATTCTCTGATCAAGCTGGAAAAAGTGCAGCTGAATAAGCGGACAAGAACTGCTAAATAATAACAGGTACTGTTATACCTGAACCTATAAAACGGGCGACATATAAGTCGCCCGTTTTCGTTTAACATCCACGTTTGATCAATACGGATAAAGCCCCACAATCCGAAAGATATTCTTCAAATGACAGCAGAGCTAACTATTTTCCGACACCAATATAAAAAGCTATACACCTCGCCATCTTTGCACTACGGAGAGGTAATAAGAATTTACTAGGAAAACTTTCTTGGCAGTCAATAACCTGTTAAACTGTTAGTGAAATGCAAAGCTATGAAATCTAAAAGGCGTAAGATCATTGAAATTGGGTGGCGCGAATATGTCGGGTTACCGGAATTACATATAGATCATGTGAAGGCCAAGATTGATTCAGGTGCCCGAACATCCGCGCTACATGCCGAAGAAATCACCCCCTTTGATCAAGATGGGATCGGATATGTTTCTTTCCTTATCCCTTTTATTGGATGTGAAAAAGGCATTCGCTGTTCTGCAAAAATCGTTGATCGACGCCCGATTAAAAACACTGGCGGCGTGGCAGAAGAACGATACATCGTTAAGACAACCCTGACCTTGGGCGAAATGCGCTGGCCTGTAGAAGTTTCCCTGACCAGCCGGCAATCAATGCGTTTCCCCGTCATTATAGGACGTACAGCGATCAGGGAAAGAGGCTTTCTGTTGAACGCCGGGCGCTCTTATCTCTCGGGACGCCCCGGCTACATATCCCCCCGACAGGAATAAGACGGGAAGAGTTCATTTGTATCCCAAATGAATTTAAACAAACGTACTAAATCCATATCATTCAAAATGGAGTAAAAATCATGAAAATTGCGATGTTGGCACGAAATGCCAACCTCTATACGCACCAGCGCTTGAAAGCAGCAGCTGAAGAACGTGGACACGAGCTGGACATTATCAACACCCTGCGGTGCTACATGAATATCGCTTCCCGCCGCCCCGAAGTCTATTACAATGGCGAAAAGCTAACAGGGTACGATGCGGTTATTCCCCGTATCGGGGCCTCGGTCACCTATTACGGTACTGCTGTTTTAAGACAGTTCGAAATGATGGGTGTTTTTCCCTTGAATGAATCTGTTGCCATCGGTCGATCCCGGGACAAACTGCGTTCCATGCAGCTACTGGCCCGCGATGGGATTGGCCTGCCGGTAACAACCTTTGCTCATGACCCAAAACAAACCGACGAAGTTCTAAAGCTCGCAGGCGGTGCCCCCTTGGTTATCAAACTTCTGGAAGGCACACAGGGCATCGGTGTTGTTCTTGCCGATAGTGATC
>NZ_CAKZMP010000004.1 GCF_937128705.1 uncultured Kiloniella sp.
CATGCCTGTATCGAAACGTCCCGGGAGCGTTTCAAACAACGCCCGCGCGTCTCCATGGCGCCCGACAACGAGGACATGGTCATAGGTCTCATCGAAGGCGTCGAGTACAAGATTGAGGCCATCTTCATCGAGCAAACCAGGCGCGGCGGATTGCGCTGTCGCGAACGCGTAATGCACGTTGCTATCTGGCAGCGCCACCAGGACATCTTCGAACTCTGCCCGCCGTGCCATCAAATCGACAAGAAAACTCAATCGGATCACCGGGATCGCCACAGCCGATTTTGGGCGGTTGAGTAAGAAGCGGTAAACTCATGCCGATGCCCTCTGGGTGATATGGACATCAATTATATCTTCAGAGCCTTTACCAACTGTCAGATAGATGATGTTCACAGCATTGGGCGATTGATTGATTTGCCCATTATTGATCAAATATTTTGACCCGAAATTAATGGCTCGGTTGCCTGTCGCATCCTGTCTGGCATAGATGATGGCCATGCCCCCGGCTGGCATTGTTGTCATATTCTGGATCAGGACAGTCTTATTGGCTGTGAAATCAAAAATATTACCAAGCTCGGGATTTATCTCAGCGATACCATCCGCAATATCGACATCAACATGCTGCGACCAGAAACCCTTTTCCAATGTATCCGTTCGGTTGCGGCGCAAGAAATCGGCATGGGCATTGGGGTCAGAGCTATGCCCCTCAATCGCGTTTCTCACATAGGTTTTTGTTGCCAGAACAATAGACGGATCAATCTTGAGTTCTACCTCTGCCGCATTACTGGTTTTAATAACAATGCGAAGTAACAAATCAGAGACTGCCCCCCCACCCAATGGGGGCTTATAGGTATCGGGCATATTGGCTATGGCAAACAGATCACCGTCGGAATCAAAGATCCCGGCTTCGCGCAATGTCCATCCACCTTGTTCCTGGGGAATAATGCCCTCGACTTCAAACCGTGTCGGATCGTTGTCATCCGGGATAATCTGGACAATGCCATTGCGCCACGTTTCCCCCTTCAGGGCCGTTTGATCAATGGTTGGGGAATAAGGCGCATCATTATCGCCAGACCCGACAGCAATTTGTTGCAAAGAAATTGTATGCCCCAAAGCCTGTGCATTTGTCAGCTTTGCCAAACCAATCTGGGTAATAAGAGTATAAAAAGCTTGCGGCATGGGTCACCTAGTTTTGCGGATGAATTGTCAGTGAATTAACGAAATACGGGCCAGCAGCCACAATAGGCACCGGATCGTGATCAAGAATGATTTCTGAAAGATCCAGTGGGAAAACAGATAGAACATTTCCAACCATGGCAGACGCGGCAACAAACGGACCACGTGATCTGGAAGTCAGATAGATTTTCATATCATCCAGATGCGATCGGACATTCTTTGTTGCGAGTGCAATGGCCCTGAGTGTGTTGGTTTCATCTTCGCTCAGCCCGCGCTGTTCCAGCTCTACTTCGATCCGGAAGTGATAAGGATCACCACCATAATCAAACCATTCTGAAATCGTTGCGCCGACTTCGATCGCACTCAAAGCATCTTTGACGGCTCCAGGTGTACCTTTGTGGCGATGAACCTTGATGGCAGATTTCACAACCTGTCGTTTGATCGCTTCTGACCAGTTTGAATCCCAATTATCTACCGACCATGACCAGGCTAAAAATGGTAGGACCGAAACCGGGCATCTATCCGGATCCCACATATCAGCGATCGGCACAGAAATACCATTAATCCGGACCGTTGCCTGTTCCACAGCACGTTCCAGCTTTGATGCATTCGGGGGCAGTAAACTCGTCATGTGGCAACCTCGGTCGTCAGGTCAAGGTTGGTACAAAACGGGGCTTGTTCAGCGGTGGTCGTAACATCAGCCCATCCCGTCAGAACAACTTTCTGAACACCCGCAACTTGCAAGGCCGCATCGATGCCGGATTGAGTAACAACTTCGCCCAAGGCATGTCTGGCGGTGGCATAGGCCATAAACCTCGTCTCGGCTTCTGCCTTGACCAGCTCCAGATCCGGCCCATCGTAAAGATAAAGGGTGGCTGTCACGTCGTATTCGACAATCTGGGCCGTTTGAACGGTTAGTTGATCAGTCAAGGGACGAACATAATCGCCCGTTAAATGCTCTGTCACCGCTTGAAGCGTGGCGGCGTCTGTTGTGCCGTCGCCGTCGCGTGAAAGAACAGATACCAGCACTTCGCCCGGATTGGGGGATATGGCGGATGCATGTTTTATTTTCGCGCTAAAACCGTCCCCGGGGAAATAGTATGTAAGAACAATCCGTTCGGGATCCGGTGATGTAATCGTAACCCTGTTTGGCGTTTCCCCAGCTGACAAGGCATTAAAGACATAGCTGCCTTCTGATCCCGCTGTTGTAAAAGCTTCAGGGGCCAACTGGGTACGTCGGCGCAGATCGTTATCGTTTT
>NZ_CAKZMP010000005.1 GCF_937128705.1 uncultured Kiloniella sp.
AAGAATGCCGTTTCACTCATCATTGGTCCCCAACCTGCTTCATACCATCCCACAGACCCATCATCGTAGGTAACCTGTAGCTGGCCATAGTTATACATGTCAGAATCAATTTCATCGCTTAAGCGAACACCGATTGCATGCACCTTGATCGGTTGGGCCTGTGTCATCAGACACATCATATCAACATAATGAACACCGCAATCCACGATCGGAGAAATACTTTTCATAAGCTGCTTGTGAACCTGCCAAGTTTCGCCACTGCTTTGCTGGTTAAGGTTCATCCGCATCACCAAGGGCTTTCCTAGCTTTTGTGCCTGAGACACGAACTCTTGCCACGAAGGATGATGACGAAGAATATAGCCAATAACGAGCTTAAGCCCCTTTTTCTGCGCAGCTTCAATTACCCGTTCGGCTCCCGCGACCGTATCTGCAATTGGTTTTTCAAGAAAAACATGCGCTCCGGCGTCAAAAGCTTTCAAGGCATAGGCTTCATGTGTATCCGGCCAGGTATTGATAGAAACCACATCCGGGTTTAATTTTTTAAGAGCTTCATCGTAATCAGAAAATCTGTCGTAATCGGAAAGTTCCGTGGGTAATGATGTTTGACGGCTAAGGCTTCGACTACAAAGCCCAACAACCTCAAATCCATCCAAATTGTGATAGGCTTTGGCATGGGATTGCCCCATGTTCCCCAAACCAACAACAAGAACCTTTTGTTTATTATCCATTACCCATTCCTCTGCGAATACCGCTAGACCTTTAGGCCATCCATTTCGGTGTCACGTCCATCAACCCAAGTCTCAAGAACACGTCCAGCATCATCCAGTAAAACCATTGATGCTCTGTACCCTTTTTCAATACGTCCCAACTCATCCCCCAACCCTAAGAAATTTGCGGGATACAAAGACGCCATGCGCAAAGCTTCATCATGGGAAAGATTTAACATATCTACAGAATTTTGGACGGCGGATGCCATATCTAAATGTGCCCCAGCCAAGACGCCGTCTTCAGTTGTACAGCGCCCTTCTCGGCTATAGATTTTTTGCCCATAGAGCTCGAAGAAATCCTGATCGCTGCCCACAGTTGCCATCGCATCTGTGACCAACATCATCTTTCCATGCTTCTTCGCTTTGATAGCATTCCGCAGCGTAGCTGGATGAACGTGGTATCCATCAACAATTAAGCCACACCAACTATTATCATCATCCAAAGCGGCGCCAACGGCACCCGGTTCTCTACTATCCATTGGCGTCATGGCATTAAACAAATGTGTAAAACAGCTAAGACCTTCGGAAAAAGCAGACTGGTAATCAGCATAGACACCGGCAGTATGCCCTGCAGCAACCAAGACACCGCGCTCAACAAGTTGTCGAATAATTCCAGAAGTATTCTTTTCGGGAGCAAGCGTAACCAATGTCTTGGCTCCCTTGAGGCTCGACAAAAGATCCAGAGCATCAGATTCCATTGATCTGATTTTATCTTTCTGATGCACGCCTTTTCTTATCTGGTTAAGATAAGGCCCCTCTAAATGTATCCCCAGAATTCCGGGTTCATTGTTATCCACAGATTCCTGCATTGCAGCAACAGCAGCGTCCATCACGGGACGATCATCGGTAATCAATGTTGGGAGCATTCCCGTTGTACCATACCGACGATGCGCTTGGGCTATACGCCTTAGCCCGGTCGGTGATGTATCCTGATTAAACATGACACCACCACCGCCATTGACCTGCACGTCAATAAAACCAGGGACAAGTTTCGCACCGTGTAGATCTCGAACCAGATTAACATCGTCAGGAATAGAAATTTCTGGCCCAACATAATCAATAACAGCACCGTTGATTATAACTGTTGCAGCACCCAACCACTCTTCCCCGGTGAACACTTGTGCGTTGGTCAACGCAGTTTTCATCAAACTGTCTCCGTAACTTTTTTCAGGTGACGAGGATTATCAGGATCCAAACCGCGTAGCTGAGTAATTTTCTCTGCCATGACATAAAAACTTTGAATCATCACAGGTAACTGACAGAACGGGTGAATGTTAGTTTCTATTGGCAATATACCTTTACTCAAACTTCCTTCTTGAACGCTAAAGACCGCCCCACCTTTTTCCCTGAAATTTTCAGCAAGCTCTCCGACTGAATCCCAAGACTGATCACGCTGCCTGAACAACAGTACAGGATAGCCATCTGCAACAAGTGACATTGGTCCGTGTTTTACTTCTGCGGCGCTGAAAGCTTCCGCATGAATATAAGATGTTTCCTTGAACTTCAGCGCAGATTCCAAGGCAATACCAAACCCGGGGCCACGGCCAACTGTAAACAAGTTGGAAGATGAAGCTAACAGCTCAACTGGTTCGGACCAATCCGCAGACAAGCCCCGATCCAATTGATCCGGAAGCCTTTCCAAAGCAGGTAACAACCCGCTATCAAAATTCCAAATAGCACTAAGTTGAAGCAAGGCAGTCAAAGACGCGATATAGCTTTTTGTTGCTGCAACAGAGTTTTCAGGGCCAGCATGGAGTGGCAAAAAACAATCAGCCAATGCCACCAGTGGTGATGTTGCATCATTACAAATACAAAGAACAAAAGCGCCTTGGTCTTTCGCCTGTTGCGTAGCCTGTACCAAATCAGGACTTCGCCCCGACTGTGACACCGCAATAAACAAACTATCTTGTAGTTTTAACGTTACCCCATAAAGAGTAGACACAGACGGTGCAAAAGAAACCACAGGAAGTCCGGTACCAATTTCCAATACATACTTCGCAAAAGCACACGCATGATCAGAACTGCCCCGGGCACAAGTTGCAATAAACCGGAATTTTTTCTCACGTATCCGTCTTGAAAGGTCTTCGAGCACATCTCGGTTTGCTCTAAGCTGCCTTGAAATCACAGCTGGCGTTTCAGCCGTCTCTTTTGCCATCAGGCTCATTTTATTCGTCATTATTCATTTCATTCGTATTAATCACGGCTATCCAAATAGAGTTCAGCAATAAAATCATAGCTGTCTCCACGATAATGAGAGCGGGTAAATTCAATGGGGCGCATGTCGGGCAAGAAAGAACGTCTTTCTATATAAAGGGTTGGCCCGCCAACCGGGACACCTAACAGGTCGGCTTGCGTTGCCTGTAGCAATTCAGCTCTTAGCCTCTGCAGGGCTCTTAGAGGTCGCAATCCGGATTTATCCAGCACACTGTAAAGAGAGTCTTCAACAACCAAAGGATCTGGCAAGAATTCCTGTGGAACTGTGGCCAACTCAATCGCAAGCGCTTTGCCATCCGCACAGCGTATCCGATGTAAACGAGAGACCCCGACACCGGGTGACAAATTAAGCGCCATAGCTTCTTCGGGTGTCGCAAGTCCAGTGGCACGCTCGACCCAAACCACAGAAGGCTGCATCCCTCTGGCTGTAATATCCTCGGTAAAGCTGGTCAATTTGGAAAGAGGCTGTTCCATTCGCGAAGCAACAAAAGTTCCCGCCCCGTGACGCTGAAGAAGTAAACCATCCCGAACCAACCCCTGAACTGCTTTGCGCACAGTCACCCGAGACACTTCCAACTCAGACGCGATATCGCGCTCACTGGGCAACGCGTCTTCAACCTTAAACGCCCCACTTTCTATCGCCTGCCTGATCAAGGTTTGCAGTTGCTTATAAAGCGGTGTTGGGTTGCTGCCATCAAGTCTGGATTTAACTTTCAGGGCACGAAAGGTACTTACTTTCATTTTGATGCCTCCTGCTCATCAGAGGCCGATTTCCTTACCATTCTTATCGCACCATCCATCGCATCGCCGCGTGGTTTACTTAGAATTTTTTGGTATTTTTCTGGCAACTTAGGAGCAATACGTTTTGAAACGCCCCCCATAAGACAAACAGTCTCAACACCTCTATCAAGCAGAGCCTGTATCATACACCCTGCTTCATGCACGGACTTGGCGACAATCCGGCACGCCAGTTCATCGCCTTCATTAGCATGATCAAAAATAAGCGGCGCAAAAGAACCGTAGTGATGTGGTTCTGCTTCTTCTGCCCACTTAACCATCACTTGGCGATCATTCTTAAAGTGCGCCATAATAGCTTTTGTTAATGGCGTTTCCGGGCGACATCCTTCAGCTGCGAAAAGAGAACTGCGAACAGCGGTTAAGCCAAGAACAGCGCCACTGGCATGATCCGAGATTTCAAACCCCCAACCACCGACATTGATAACATCATCGTTAACAATACCGAGCCCGCATGAACCGGTCCCCAAAATAAGAATACCACCATCCTCACCTGCATGAGCACCCAAACATGCCGTATAGGCATCGGTAGCCCCGGAAACTGATGCGAAAGAATGTGGGAAAGAAAGCATCGCCTGAAGCTCACTTTCCAATCCGAGACCAGCAAGCCCCAGCCCAACATGAAGGGACGCAAAATCTTCCCTGCCTCTACCAGATTGATGAAGCGCCTCAAGACAGGCTTTCTCGATTTCGTAGTAAACACGAACAGCTCCGAGTCTAGAATTTGACGGACCGGCAAAACCTTCACCCAGTATGTCACGATTCGCATTCTCAATCCGAACACGACAGCTCGTTCCGCCACCATCAACACCTGCATAGAGCATTTCGTTTACCACTTATCACCCCAGAACCAATAACAGACCAATATACAAAACCAATCGAATACCAATTTATGACATTTTCTAAGAAAGGTAAATTCAAAAGATTTTATTTTTTTACGTAAATTATATTTTTCAAAATTTTATTATTAAAAATCATATGATTAAGCAAAACAAATGATAAATAATCCATTAACCTCTTCAAACACTACCTATAAAAATTGAAAAAATTGATTTCAAATTGGTTTCTTTTTGGTATTGTTAAATCAATCATTCATGAATTTATAGGTTTAAAAGCTTGTCGAAAGATATCCAGGGCACAGAAAAACATAGTCCCCGTTATCATAGTATAGATACTTGGCCTGCTGAGGACATGCTTGAATCGCTATGGGCTTCTCAGCTCAGAGCTATCTCTTGCATACAACAATCAATCCCGGAAATTTCTGCAAGTGCAGAAGCAATCGCCGAGCGATTATCTCACGGTGGACGACTTTTCTACATTGGCGCGGGATCTTCCGGGCACCTTGCTATTCAAGACTGTGTAGAAATCAACCCGACCTACGGCTGGCCTCTAGACAAACTAATTCCGTTGATTGCGGGTGGCAAAGATGCCCTTCTCGCCCCCATGGGTGGCGCAGAAGACGATGAAAGAATATCTGTTAAATCCCTAAAAGCGCATGCAATAAATGCTCAGGATGTCATCATCGCCGTCGCAGCAAGTGGCTCTACCCCCTATACATTGGCGGCTGTAAAGCATGCGCGATCACAGGGAAGTCTGGTAATAAGCGTCGCCAACAATCGACACGCACCGATTTATGATCATGCTCACCATTCCATCTTTTTAGATAGCGGCAGCGAAGTCATCGCTGGGTCAACCAGAATGGCCGCTGGCACCGCACAAAAAGCAGCCCTGAACATGCTATCAACTCTAACGATGACAAAGCTAGGTCACGTTCATGACGGTTTGATGGTCTCCATGGTGATCAACAATGAAAAGCTGGAAAAGCGTGGTGCAGCAATTATTCAGGAAATTACTGGAAGCGACAGTGAAACAGCAAAGAAATGCCTGAACGAAGCAGATAAAAACATAAAGCTCGCCGTTCTTCTGGCAATGAACCACCCCAAAGCTGAGGCAGAAAAAGCCCTCGCCGATAATCAGGGTCACCTGCGACAAGCAATGGAAAAACTTAAAGTAACCTATTAATAATTTTAACAAAAACCGGGAAAAACCCGGGCTCTTTATTAACTCGGAGGATAAGATGAAAAAAAATAATCTAACATTGGGCACAAGTGTTGCTGCGATCGCTTTAGCAGCGGCTTCACTGACGCCAACTGTGTCTGCTTTTGCAGATGAACTGGTTATTGAAAGCTGGCGTACAGATGATTTGGACATCTGGGAGAGTCAAATTATTCCAGCATTCAACAAATCACACCCAGACATCAAAGTTCGCTTCGCACCGTCACCGCCAACAGAATACAACGCCAACATGAATGCCAAGCTAACAGCTGGGACAGCTGGCGATCTTATTACCTGTAAGCCCTTTGACGCATCACTTGACCTATACAACAATGGTCATTTGACAAAAGTTGATGATCTTCCCGGTATGGAGAACTTCTCTGGCGTTGCGAAGTCCGCTTGGCAAACAGATGACGGCTCTACAACATTTTGCCTGCCAATGGCATCTGTGATCCACGGTTTCATCTACAACAAAGAAGCCTTTAAAGAGCTTGGCCTGGAAATTCCAAAAACAATTCCAGAATTTATGGCTGCTCTTGAAAAGATCAAGGAAGACGGCACTTATATTCCAATGTCCATGGGGACTGCTGATCAATGGGAAGCAGCGACCATGGGCTTTCAGAATGTTGGTCCAAATTTCTGGGCGGGCGAGAAAGGGCGCAAAGGCCTGATCGACGGCACAGAAAAACTGACTGATCCGCAGTATGTAAAAGTGTACAAGCATCTTGCTGAATGGGGGCCATATCTAGGCAAAGGCTACAAAGGTCAGTCTTATCCTGATAGCCAAAATCTCTTTAGCCTAGGTCGTGCAGCGATTTACCCGGCAGGGTCATGGGATATTTCGACCTTTAATGGTCAAGCTGATTTCGAATTTGGCGCTTTCCCACCACCCGTTCCGGCTGGACAGGACACTTGCTACATCTCTGATCACACAGACATTGGGCTTGGTATCAATGCAGCATCTAAAAATGTAAAAGCAGCCGAGACCTTCCTTAGCTGGATGGCATCTGCTGAAGCTGGTTCCATTTTCTCAAATGCACTGCCCGGCTTCTACGCTTTGTCAAAGCACGAGCTAACCATTAGCGACCCTGTTGCACAGGAATTCGTAAGCTGGCGTGGCAAATGTGAATCTTCTATCCGTAACTCCTATCAGATCCTTTCACGTGGCACACCAAACCTCGAAAACGATCTTTGGAATACTTCTGTTGGTGTTATCAATGGTAGCATGACAGCTGAAGAAGCAGCCAAGAAGGCACAGGACGGACTTGCTAGCTGGTACAAACCACAGCAATAAATCTGGTATAATAAAACGCCGGTACCTGAGCGGTACCGGCGTTTTACATATAAATTATGTCCCAATCGAAGTGAGTACCTATCCATATGGCCTTAAAAAATCAAAGGGGATCGTTCTTTCGAACACATATCTTAGTGTTCCTTTTGCCTGCGGCCCTGATCTATACCCTTTTTATGATCGTACCGCTGATCGATACAGTCAGGTACAGCTTTTACGGTGAAACTGCCGAGGGCATTACGTCCTTTGTCGGTTGGGATAACTACATTCTCATTCTTACTGACGAACGTTGGTGGACGGACTTTAGTAATGCGTTGGAGAACAACTTTATCTTCTTTGTTATTCATATGTTTGTTCAAAATCCGATTGGCCTTCTCCTCGCTGCTTTATTGAGCCTGCCAAGATTAAAGATGGCGAACAGTTATCGCACCCTAATCTTTATGCCGACAATGCTATCTGTTGTGATCATTGGCTTTATATGGAAGCTGATCCTCAGCCCACTTTGGGGCGTTGGCGATACTTTGGTTGGTTTTGTCGGAATGACAGATGGTCTTCCTGCCCTTCTAGGGGAAGAGTCCACAGCCTTGATCACCTTGTCATTTATATCTGTATGGCAATTTGTCGGTATCCCCATGATGTTGACCTATGCCGCCCTACTCAATGTCCCGGACGATTTAGTCGACGCAGCCATCGTTGATGGCGCGAACCAATGGACCGCCTTCTGGCGCATCAAGCTTCCCTTGATTTTACCAACGATTGCAATGGTTTCCGTCTTAACTTTCGTTGCAAACTTTAATGCCTTCGACCTGATTTATGCAGTCAAAGGTGCCCTTGCTGGGCCAAATTTTGAAACAGATATCATGGGTACAATGTTCTACCGCACGTTCTTTGGCTATCAACTGCAACCCGGCAGTGCCACGTTGGGCGCAACCGTTGCCAGTTTGATGTTCCTGGTTATCCTTTGCGGTGTCATGCTTTATCTTTTTGTTGTTCAACGTCGCTTACAACGCTATCAACTTTAGGAGGACGGACTGATGAAACTCACAAAACGCGTTGGCCCGTTAGGCGTTCATGCCGTCCTTATGTGCTACACCCTTATCGCACTGTTCCCGATCTATCTCGTGATTATGAATTCCTTCAAAAGCAAAAAAGGAATTTTCAGAGACCCCCTCGCCCTTCCAACAGGTACGACTTTTGACCTCGTTGGTTTTGAAAAGGTTATCGCCAGATCATCATTTGATGTCTATTTCACCAACTCCATATCCGTCACTGTCATTAGCTTGGTATTTGTTTTACTACTTGGCGCAATGGCGGCATGGGCCTTGGCCGAATACGATTTCCCCGGCAGTGATATGATGGCGCTTTACCTTGCCATCGGCATTATGATCCCCATCCGTTTGGGCAGTGTTAGTCTGCTGAAGATGATTGTTGGCATGGGGCTGGTGAACACCCTCACCGCTCTTGTTCTGGTCTATACAGCCCAAGGATTACCCCTGGCGATATTCATACTCAGGGAATTTATCGCGCAAA
>NZ_CAKZMP010000006.1 GCF_937128705.1 uncultured Kiloniella sp.
GATATCAATACATCAGCACCCCCCAGACAATATAATCCGTGTTATCAGCACGAAACTCAGTAATATCGCCGTTTAAAACCATATCGCGGGCATAGGCTTCATCGTCAAAATAGAACCGGAGGTGCTCGGGAATTTGCTCAAGAATGCCGCAGTCTTGCAGATAGTCCCAGCAATAGTCCTGCGCTGTACCTTCATAGAGCATTACATCGTCCAGCTTATCCAACAGATTATTCATAGTGCAGTGCAAATCTTCAGCCAGATAAAGTGCTTTGATAGCCTCATCCCCCTCCAAGTCTTCAAAGCTCCCGAACCACTGTGCCAAATTGGCTTGATCCACATTCAAGGCTCTGAATAGCGCGCAATTGTCACCGTCGATGAACTGGATCTCATATTCCTCGACCGGATCGCCATATTCATTCCGGTGCGTAGCAGCTTGTTCGGTGTAATCCTCAAGGGTTTTGAAATAGAAGCCTGTCGCTGAAATATCGTAAGGGGTGGCGTGATAAATGTTGGTCATAATGATCTCCTTGTTTTGTTGCAAGGAGAGACTTGGCTGCCAGCGAGCAGGCACAAATGTCTTCACGGATATGGAGCGGAAGATCGTTTGTGAAGGGGAGTGCAGCCGATAAAAGTCGCTTCCTCAAAACCAAGGGGCATTTCTGATTGACCATCTCTGTCTGCCGTGGATGCAGCATGAGTGATGATCATTACTGTCGTGTTAAGTTTCTCATTTACGTCTTGAAGGACACGCAAGACAGCCCGACCTGTCTTGCTATCTAGAGCGGTTTGCGTTCAGTAGGAATCATTTAGGGGGTTCTCAAATCATTTGATCTCTGATTCACTGTCTTTATGGGGTAGTGAATGGAGGAGCGTGATGGGGCAGGCCTACTCAGTTGATCTTAGAGAGCGAATTATTCGTTATGTTGAAGCGGGGCATTCTCGTCGATCTGCAGCTCGCCAATTCGGGCTTTCACCCAGTTGCGTAATCCGGTGGCTGGATGACTGGACAAGAGAAGGTATTTCCACTCCAAAACCGGATGGTGGTTGGCGTTATTCCAAGCTGGATGGTCATCGGGATTTTCTGATCCGCCGGATTGAGGAAAGTCCTGACATCAGCATGGCTGAACTGTGCCGGGAGCTTGAGGATCTGGGCACCAGGGTGCATTTATCTTCTGTATCCCGCTGGTTCATTCGTCAAGGATATACATATAAAAAAAACGTTGTTGGCGACGGAACAGAAACGGTTGGACGTTTCAAAAGCGCGTGAAGTTTGGAAGAAGAAACGCCAACCGCTTATGGCAAAAGCCGCTCATCGTCTGATCTTTGTCGATGAAACAGGGACCAATACAAAGATGGTTCGCCTGCGCGGACGCAGTCAGAAAGGCCAACGCCTGAAAGCTGATGCGCCTTTCGGCCATTGGAAGACGCAGACTTTTATTGCCGGACTTCGCTCAACAGGTCTGACCGCACCATGGATCATTGATCGTCCCATGAACCGGGAAATCTTCGAGACATGGGTCGAAACTCAATTGGCACCGACCCTGAACCCCGGCGACGTGGTGATCATGGATAATCTATCCAGTCATAAAAGCCCTAAAGCTGAAAAAATGATCCGGGCAAAAGGCGCATGGCTTTTGTTCCTGCCGCCATACTCTCCCGACCTCAATCCCATTGAGATGGCCTTCTCGAAACTCAAAGCACACCTCAGGGCGAAAGCTGTAAGGACAATAGATCAACTCTGGAAAGCCGTTGGTGACATATGCTCCTTATACTCAGAACAGGAATGCCAGAAATATTTCAAGGCGGCCGGATATGACCCACACTGAACGCAAAATGCTCTAGAACGCAAAAAAGCCCCTCCGCTTTCGCAGAGAGGCTTTTCAGTACTTCGGTGGTTGCGGGGGTAGGATTTGAACCTACGACCTTCAGGTTATGAGCCTGACGAGCTACCGGGCTGCTCCACCCCGCG
>NZ_CAKZMP010000007.1 GCF_937128705.1 uncultured Kiloniella sp.
TGAATGTCTTCCCAGAAGAGGGCGCAAACCCCTAAAACACCTAGGCATGAGCCAATTAAAGTTCTCAGAGTTGGTCGTTTTTGCTGAAAAGCAAAGGCATTGATCATGTTAAAGATGCTTGCCAGAGAAAAGACAACAGCAATCAGGCCACTGGGCAGGAATTTTGCGGCGTTATAAAAGAAAATAAAGTTCAGGCAAAAAAGGCACCAACCCTGTAGAACAAACCACCTGTGCTGTTTAAAGGGAACCCATTTGAGCTTTCCCAGAGCAAACATGAAAAGGATTTGCGTTAATGCGGCCAAGGAGAAGCGATAAAAAGCAGATACCTCTACCTGTACTGTTCCGACCTGAAAAGCTATCGCTAGCCAAGTGGTTCCCCAAATGAGGACTGTTCCAATATAAAGTAGTATGTTCACAGTGTACCTAGTTCGTTCTAAGGTCGTACCGATGGTAAAGTCATAACCGCGAGAGGTCAGGCTGTATATCAGTTTCGGGCACTTTTTTCACATTCTTGCGGCTAAGTGAAAACTGGTGTCTTCTCAAAAGTGAGCCAGAGGACTAAGTTGGGGGAAATTGATATCGGCGAAAAGCATGCGGCCAGAAGAACTCTACATTTATAAAGCCCTTAGAAAAGTGGGCGCACAATCCAGTCAAGCCCTAGAGATTGGATCAGGACTCTCTTTGTCTGCGTGGCAGAATGATGGCGGCTATGCAGTGTATGAGAGGGCAAGCCATCATACCCTGAGCTATTACCTGCAGGGCGGGAAAGGAACACGCCGCCATAATGGTGAGCAATCGCTTGGTAAGGGGCACCCGGGTGCGGTTTGTATCATGCCGGCTGGTGTACGTTCTGAATGGAGTATCGAAGCGCCGTTTAAATTTATGCACCTTTATTTTGATCAGGCTGAATTCGATCGGATTGCCTTGGAAAGTTATGATATTGATCCAAGTCTGGTTTCTCTTGAAGATGTTGCCTTTCGAAGTGATCCCGTGATTGAACAACTGTTCCGTCAAATAATTGTGCCTTTGGATTGGCAAAATCCTGCGGATAAAATGAGCTTATCACATGCGGGGCAACTGTTAATTCAACATTTGTTCCGCTGTTATACAAACAAAACGGCTGAACCAGAATTTATCAGGGGGGGATTACCCCCTTATGTCGCAAAAAGGGTTAAGGATTATATAGAGGCGTTTTTGGATCAAGGTTTGGTTCTTGAAGATCTGTCTACTGTTGCCGAGTTGAGCCCGTTTCATTTCACCCGGATGTTTCAACGAACAATGGGGACCAGCCCACACCAATATGTTTTGACCCGACGGGTGCAAAGGGCCAAGAACTTATTAGGGGATAGTCAAAAAACGCTGAGTTCAATTGCCTTTCAGTGCGGGTTCAGCAGTCAGAGCCATATGGCTACACGCTTTCGTAAGGCAACCGGGTTGACGCCAAGAAAATTTCGGCAATTATCCTGAAAAGATCAGGTGAGCTTATAAACTTACTGGGGTCGGGGCCAAGCTTATGTTATGGCATGTTTAGGTGCTAACATTCTTGGTTCAGGAGAAAAAGTAAGATGGGTTTGTCAGAAGGTCCGAATAAGTCTTTTCATATTGTTGCTGTGGTCGGGAGCTTGCGAAAAGCTTCTTATAATCGGGCTTTGATGATGGAAGCAATTGCTGCGGCACCAGAAGGCGTCACCATCGAAGTTTTTGATCAATTGTCTGACATGCCACTTTTTAACCAAGATATTGAAGATATTGAAACACCAGATTCTGCCTTGGCTTTTAAAGAAGTTATTCGCAAAGCTGACGGTCTTCTTGTGGTTACACCTGAATATAATAGCGGCTTACCCGCGGCTTTGAAAAATGCGATAGATTGGGCATCACGGGGTACGCCGTCCGTTTTCAAAAACCTTGCGGTCGGCATCATGGGAACCAGTCCCGGCGCTTTGGGAACGTCTAAGGTTCAGCAGCAATTAAAGCAAAGCCTTTCGGGACTTGGGGCCTATCCTTTGGCGGCACCGGATTTTGTTTTGCCGTTGTATAAAAGTAAATTCGATGACGAGATGAAACTAAATGATTCTAAGACGGTAACTCGCATAACCAACTATCTGGATCGGTTGAGAGAACTTGGGCTTTGCTTGAATGCTATTCGACCCCAATCGTAATGGTTTGAAGTGGTCATTTGAGGCACTCTGTTTAAGAAGCATAAATCATAATCAAGAGGTTTACTTTGCCTGTCGCTAGTTTGGGGATGAGTGATGCAATCGCACAGCAGCTGAGAAATGACATTCTTCGGGGTGAAATTTCGGGGGGTGAGCGTTTGCGTCAAGATCACATTGCTGCACGCTTTGGTGCCAGTCACGTTCCTGTACGTGAAGCTTTGCAAAAGCTTGGGGCAGAAGGTCTGGTCCTTTTTCAACCGCGTCGCGGTGCAATGGTTACGCCTTTAACGCAAGAAGATGCCCAAGAAATCACAGACATGCGACTTGAATTGGAGTGTCTGGCGCTTAGAAAAGCAATGACGGTTTTTGGGGCTGTTGACTGTGGCAGTGCTGAATTGGCGATTGCGAAGGGAAATGATTCCAATGATCTGGATCAGCTTATGTCAGCGAACTGGGCTTTCCACCGTTCAATCTATGCCGTTGATCGGCAGCCAAGGTTAATGAAGTCGCTTGAGGCACTGTGGCTGCACAATGAACGTTATCAACGATTAGTATTCGAAACCATTCCTTATAAGCTAAAATCACAACAAGAACATGCTGAGATTCTGTCCGCTGTTAGGGCTGGCCTTAGTGAAAAAGCGGTTGATCTGCTGGCAAAGCATATCAGAGAGGGGGGCTCTAAGATGACACAGATTTTACAAGACAGGCTGCCTTGATTTCGCTTGCCTTTGGTTTGTTGCTGGACGAATTGGGATCTTCGTCATCCCGGTTTTAAATCAGTTGTTGCCATGTTGTCTTGAGACACATATTTTTGACAAAATATTATTTTATCCCAGTTAAATGACATCCTGACTTTCCACAAAAGGTTCTCTCGTGACGTTTAAAAATTATTGCCAGACGGTTGTGAAAAACTTTGAAGCATTGAGTGCTTTGGGGGATGTCATGGATGAAGCTGCAGACGTTTGGGTGCAGGCCTTAAAGCGTGGGAATAAAATCATTTTCTGTGGAAACGGGGGCTCTGCGTCTGATTCTCAGCATTTAGCCGCTGAGTTGGTTGGGCGTTACATCATTGAACGTGATTCCCTTCCCTCTATTGCGCTAACGGTTGATACCTCTGCCTTGACGGCGATTGCAAATGACTATGGATACGAACAAGTCTTTGCGCGTCAACTAAGTGGATTGGGCAAAGAGGGTGACGTCTTTGTTGGTATCACGACAAGCGGTAACAGCGGTAATATTGTGGCTGCGGTTGATGTTGCAAAGAAGATGGGTATTACGGTGATGGGCTTTACGGGTCAAGGTGGTGGCAAGCTTGCCGAGCTTTGTGATCTTTGTATTAAGGTACCATCGGATACGACAAACCATATTCAAGAAATGCATATTGCCGTGGGGCACTATATTTGTGGCGTGACAGAGGTTCGGTTACGCGACGAGAAATAATCGAAGATTCAGTGTTGGTTCATCGCTTCGGCTTTTGAAAACTGTTTATCATATCTAGAATGTTCTTAATCTGTGGTTGGACACATTTCTTTGTTTGCTTGGATCAGTAAAAAAGATTCTAAAGCATAAACAGGGGCAGTTTTTGAGCATCTTTAATTGAGGCAGATTCTTGGATTAGATATTCTGAATTCGCTAGTTCTCTTGCCAATGAGATTTCTCCTTCTCGAGAGCCGTGTCCGGTTAATACATGCAAGCCGCCAGCTAATCCTGCTTTTTTTCCAGCTTCAAGATCTGTCGCTCTATCGCCCACGATCCATGACTTTTTCAGGTCGATTGAAAGTATGTTACTCGCTCGTTTAAGCATCCCTTTGTTGGGCTTTCTTGCTTCGTGTTCGAGATGTCCGCCCCAGGGTGTTGCACCCTTTTGGTGAAAGGGGCAGGCGAAGACTGCGTCTATAAAGGCGCCTTTGGCTTCAAGTTCTTGATGCATCCTGTTTTGCACGGATTGAAAATCGGACCAGCCAAAGTAGCCATATGCAATTCCGGCTTGGTTGGTAACGATAATCACAGGAATGTTTTGCTGATTAGCTGCTTTAATTGTCTCAGCAGCCCCGGGGATGAGTTCAACATCATCCGGGTGCTGAAGATAGTTCACTTCTTTTACAATGACGCCATCACGATCAAGAAAAAGAGCAGGTCCGTTTACATGAAATGCTTGGTCTTTGATCGTTCTTTTTTCGCACCAGATGCCATCTCCTTGTATATAAGGCATCGTCGCGTAGGGAAAGCCAGGATCATAAAAGGGAGTATTCATGTCTTCTGTTTCGTTAAGGTGTTTCGTCAATGGAAGGAAATAGAATTATATACTCTGAGTACCTTGCGTGGAAGAAACTCTCAAGCCAATGATGACTAATTGAGATTATTAAATACACAAAATAAATGTTCAATATAAATTTTTATTTTTTTTTCAGTATTAATTGAATCTGTTTTAATTAAAACTGGAACTTCAATAAATCCTTCGTTTAAATCTTCTGAGAAGTAAACTCTAAATGTTCTTGTAATTGATTCTTTTGCAAATACTTTTGAAAAAAATGCATCTTCATTTCCTAAAGGCTTAATTAAATTTGTTTCTTTTATTGAAAATTGTACATTTTTTGCTTCAGAAGTTTGTTCTGCTGAACCAACATTTGTAAATCTAAGGGTAATATCTGCGTAATCTCCTGCAGTAACTGGAGCAGGGTTTGTAGATATTACTTCAACTGAAAATGAAGCAAAAGCTCCACTTATCAGAAGCATACATCCAAGTAATAGTGTTAATAAATTTTTTTTCATTTTTCTTTATTGTTATAAATAAAAATGGACACCGTGCAGAGCCCGGAGTTTCATTTTTTGTGTTATAATAGTATATTAAGTTGTTAAAAGAGTTCCCTCTTTTTTTAGTTTTCTTTTATAGATGATACTTAATGTAGATGGAACTACAAGTAATGTTACTATAAATACTGAGAGGATTCCAAATGCTAGTGAGAATCCTAGTCTTTGTGTTCCTAGTAGCTGGGCAAATGTAAGTGCTAAAAATCCTACAAATGTTGTAATTGAAGTCAAAAAGATTGCTTTTCCTGAAGTGAGAAGTGTCTCTTCAATAGATTTTCTAATATTATTAGTTTTAGAAATATATTTTCTAATTCCATCTACGATGTGAATTGAAAAGTCAACTCCAATTCCAAGTACTAAAGATACAATTCCTGTTGAAAGTGATGTAAATGGTACTCCAAAGAATCCCATTAATCCAACTGACCAAATAATTGCAATAATGATTGGAAATAATGATAAGAGTCCAACATAAATTGATGCATATAATATAGATGCAACCAAGAAGACTAACGCGAATCCCATCATTGTTGTAACACCTGCATCTTGCTGCAAAGAGTCACCTAGTTCATCAAATCTTACAATGTCACCATAAAGAGAAACATCTGCATTAGCAACAGGAGTTTGTTCAATTATTTCAATTACTTCTCTGTATACTGGAGATTTTCCTTCTTCATCTTGACCTAGATTTGATGTAGAGATACTTAGCTGTGTTAGTGTGAAATCTCTATTAAATTGATCTGATCTCTCATTAGTCAATGTTGTATACACTGAAGTTGAATCATAATCTAGACCATCATATGGTGAACTTACAGCCTCAATTTCTGGTATTGAGAGAAGCTTTTCTCTTAAGATTGTAACATCTCTTTGAGTTTGTACATTTCTTAAATCTCCATCATTTGCAGTTAATAGTACTGAGAATCTCTCTGAGGTTCCAAAGTTATAATCTAATTCTCTAAATGAAATTGAGATTGGATCGTCTTCTGGAATCCAGTTTGAATTTGATGTTGAAAATTGAACTTGTGAAGCTCCATAGATCATAATTACTGTTACAAAACCAACACCCCA
>NZ_CAKZMP010000008.1 GCF_937128705.1 uncultured Kiloniella sp.
ACCGATTCCGAGATCAGGAATGCCAGCGGCGAGGACAGCCGAACCACAGCCGCCAAAAACCAACCAGAAAGTACCTAGAAATTCGGCACCATATGCTTTTGTATTCATTTTGAAACCCTTCCCCTTAATGCAGGTCAAATTGATATTGTGAGAACAATCATGAAGCACGCTGATGATGCTGTTTGTTCGTAAATAACATGCCGGATAATACCATGCCGCTTTTGAAAAGATGCTGCGTAAAGATACGTAGTCTCTAGGGGATAAGTGACCATTGGTTGGGAGCAGTGTCTAAGCTCAAAATGATCATAAAGCTATCATTGTTCCATCACTGTGACACAGCATGTTTAGGACAATTTTGTTTTTCCTTTGTGAAACCGATTTTGAGGTATTTGGGGACCAGAAGAGGAAGGAAAGAGTTATCTCCTCCATTTCTTAAAAATTCTTTCCACTTCATCAAGAGAAACTGAAATATACTTTGTCCATAGGCAAGAGGACCATTTTTGATAGCCTATTAAATTGTTCAGGGAATTGTTAATGGCAGTGGAATTCAATTGGGCCATGAGATTATCATTACTCGAATTGCGAGCGGATGGACTTTCTAAGCAAGCCTCCTGAATATTTGGATAGGCAATCGCAATAAGATGGGTTTCTGCTAAGGTTAGCCCCATTAATGTATGAAATTCCCCGTCGTCTAGAAAATTCCCAGAAGAAATAGCAAGAAGGCACTCTTTTACGACCCACTTTTCTTCATCGGATAAATTTTCGGAAGTCATTATGATTCTGCACAAATTGCAGCAATAGTTATCGGAAAACTAAGTTTGTATTATTACAGGACAGTAAAGCCTGTTTCTGAGTTTAGCTGATTTTTTGCAATAAGGCTTGAATAAAATTGAAAAACCTCTGATCGAGAAAATAGTTTTCGGGCCAGTAGTTGACTTAAAAGCCCAGTCAGTTGTCTTGAATTATTTTTGATCACATTCATCTAAACATCATCACAAAATCATCTTGCCGTCATTGATCAGTAACAGTGAGGGATCATGTTGGCGCAGTTCAATTTTTCCTATGCGAAAGTGATTTTCTGTTATGAGTGATGTTAAACTGGGGATGACCCGTCGTCGTTTGCTTTTGGGGGGTGTTGTTGCCGCATCTGCCGTTGGGTTTTCACCCTTTTTAACTATGCGTAGTAATGCTGCGCCTTTGGCTGGGGAGTTACAGTTGGTCCCGGCAACGCCTAATCCGTTGGGGTCTATCGAAAAGCTGTTTCTACTCAAAGGTGATCCCCTTAGCAGCGCGATTAAACGGATCGTGACCGAAGAAGGCAATCCGGTACCGTCGCCGAAACTTATCCCAGGAGAACGGCGTGTTTTACGTGTTCTTCATTTCAACGATATGCATAATCACATCACGGAAATGCATGGTAAAAAGGGTGATACCTATCGCTTGTCGCAAATCGTGCAGCGGGTAAACGCTGCGCGCGCGTCAGCGGCTGAAAATGAGGCAGTGCTTTTTGTTTCAGCGGGGGATGACCACACAGGATCAATCTTTGATGAGCTCATGGGCTGGAGTGTGGATGAGTTTGTTGCTGATGCAGGTTACAGAAGTTATTCGGCAGCAGGTTTGGATATCGCCGCAATCGGTAATCATGAATTTGATCGCGGTGCAGAACTTTTGAAAAAAGCGGCACAAACGGATGCGCGTTTCCCTTTGTTGTCAGCAAATGTTCATTCCTCGCAACACCTGAAACGAGATGAAGATTACGTTGCGGCTGCCATTGCTGAAATCAAAGGTTTGCGTATCGGACTGGTTGGCTTGACCACAAACATTGATACCCGCGTTGGGCAGCCTGATGACAAGACACTGGCCGTTGATCGACCGTTGAAAGCGGTTGAGAATATCTTGCCTGCCGTTGCCGAGATTTCCGATGTTGTCGTTATTCTTTCGCACTGTGGTTATGGTGTGGGGCAGCATACATCCGGTAAGGCAGCGACAGTACGCGATGTTGGGGAAGGCGACTTTGCGATTGCCGGACTGGCGGGTAAGTTGACCGACAAACCTGTCGTCGTGGTCGGGGGGCATACGCACACGCGTTTGAACGAAGAGAAAATTGAAGAAAACAATCTGATTGATGGTGTCCTGATTACCCAGGCCGAGGCACATGGCAAATATCTGGGGGATATCACCATGTCCATTGCCGCAGAAAACGGGCGTAAGGATTGGTACAGTTCTGTTTCACTGCACCGAATAAAGCCGAGGGACAAGCGCGTCGCTGTCGATGATCCAAAATATCAAACGCTACAAAACGAAGATGACTATGACGCTGACTTTGAAAAGCAACACATCGCCCCGCTCATTAAGGCCTTGGACAGTAAATTGGCCGAGGTTATTGGCTCTGTCGATACAACTGATTTGAGCCGCGACAAGATGATTGCGTCGCGTTATATCGGCGAAAACAAACTTGCCAATTATATGAATGACGCAGTGTTGGTACGATCTGAAAGCTTTGCGGGCGGAGAGGTCGACTTTGCCTTGTTTAACGCAACGGGTATTTCAACTGGGGTGGAAAAGGGACCGTTGAGCTTTAAGAATTGGTACGATGTTATGCCCTATGCAGATGCTATTCATATTGCCAGCCTTAGCGGACAGCAGATATTTGATATGCTGCAATCAAACGCTAAACGGTTGCTTCGCAATGAAGAAGTCGCAGGGACCAATCTAGAGGGATTTGTGTCGCGCGGGTTCTTGCATTTTTCATCTGGCATCCGGTATGAAATTGACCCCGGTGCATCCGCCCGCGATGCCACGGCAGTGAATATTACCCTCAAGGGTGAGCCAATCGAAAAGCGTTTGGATAAAACCTATACCATGGTGGTGAATACCTATCTTGCGCTTGGTGGTTTCGGTGAAAACTGGAATGGTAAGCCTATCGGCGGCGGGGTCGCGGGTGATATTCCCAGCTTTGATATGCGCAAACTACAGTATGACCATACCGGTTTGATCTACCGCAACGAGGTTATTGCTCATATTCGGGAAAGTCAGGTTATTTCGGCTGAAACAGGCGCTAAACTTGATGGGCGCATAACTGTTTTGAGTTAAGGGTTCGTTGAATTTTTGCTTAATTAACTTTAACAAACAAGGCCAACCAGCTGGTTGGCCTTGTTTGTTGGTATTGTGCTAAATCAAGTTTTATTGATGGAAACACCCCCTTCGACCATCAATGCGGTCCCTGTGACAAAGCTTGCGTCATCAGAGGCAAGGAACAGGGCCGCCGTGGCAATTTCTTTCGGATCAGCAATACGTTTCAGGCCGTGAAGACTTTTGACAAACTTTTCCATTTCTTCGTTTGAGGCAACAGAACGTCCCATGGGGGTGTCTGTGCCACCGGGAATAAGACTGTTTACCCTCAAACCTTTGGGGCCGTATTCTGCCGCAAGACATTGCATCATCCCGTTAATCCCGGCCTTTGAAGCGGCATAGGGAGCCATACCGGGCATGCCGATAGTATGACCTACAAAGGTCGATGTGAAAATCAAAGACCCATGATCACTTTCGAGCAAGGCAGGGATTTGATGTTTGGCACTTAAAAAAGCAGATGTCAGATTGGTGTTGATGGTTTCATGCCACCCATCGAGTGTGAGGGTGGGGGTATCACCCATGGTACCTAGCGTTCCGGCATTGTTAAAGGCAATGTCCAGTTTTCCGTAAGTTCCCGTGGCGACTTCGACCAAAGCCTCGGCATAGCTTTCGTCTGTTACGTCACCAGCAACAGCAATGCCCTGTCCACCTGCGACACGGATTTCTTCGATAAGTTTATCCAATTCTTGCTGGCGTCGGGCCCCGACAACAACCTTTGCGCCTTCTTCCGCAAACAGCTTAGCAGCGGCATAGCCGATACCTGAACTGGCACCCGTAATAATGGCAACGCGATTTTCTAATTTACTCATTTTCAGATCCTTTATGGTTTTGTTTCAAATATTGAAGGATCAGTATTGAGGTGCAATGTGGTTTGGGAACTCCGCTTCTTGTTCTGTAATT
This sequence comes from uncultured Kiloniella sp., assembly GCF_937128705.1. GTDB lineage: Bacteria > Pseudomonadota > Alphaproteobacteria > Kiloniellales > Kiloniellaceae > Kiloniella. The sequence goes on from NZ_CAKZMP010000008.1 coordinate 4,033, forward strand.
CAAAAAAATCTTTAAAAACGGGGGATTACGGGAAATAAAAAAATAGAATACAAAAGCAAGAATCAGAGTTTGGGTCTATGATTTTTGAGCTAGCTTTTAGAAACTGACGAAATGTTGTGCTACAAGTTGGATGACAGGAGCAAAGGTAATGGCAACTCAGATGACTATTTTGCCAAAATTTAAAAGTGATGATGAGCGATATCAAGCGATTGTGGACCGTGACCCGTCGGCGGATGACGTCTTTTATTACGCTGTTTTGACGACGGGTGTTTATTGTCGACCTTCCTGTGCTGCGCGTTTGGCTTTGCGAAAAAATGTCAGTTTTCATGAAAGCTGTGCTGAGGCTGAGAAGGCGGGATATCGCCCGTGTAAACGCTGCCGCCCCAATGAAATGAAAAAACAAGAACGACAGGCACTGGCCATTGAAAAGGCTTGCCGTCTGATCGAAGAGGCCGAAGAAGCGCCTGATCTTGATACCTTAGCAGAAGCTGTGGGGATGAGCCGTTTTTATTTTCACCGTACTTTCAAGGCCATTACGGGCGTTACGCCAAAGGCTTATACCAATGCGCACCGGGGCAATCGGGTACGTAAGGGATTAAGCAAAAGCGAAACAGTGACAGAAGCCATCTACGACGCGGGTTTTAATTCCAATGGTCGTTTTTATGCTAATACTGAAAAGCTTTTGGGGATGAAGCCGACAAGTTATCGCAAAGGCGGCAAGGATACTGAAATTCGCTTTGCCCTTGGGGAATGTTCACTGGGGTCAATTCTGGTGGCCGCAAGTGAAAAGGGGATATGTTCCATTCTTCTCGGCGATGATCCCGAAACCATGATACAGGATCTTCAGGACCGTTTTTCCAAGGCCATTTTGAAAGGCGGAGATGCTACGTTCGAAAAGTGGGTGGCGCAGGTTGTCGGCTTTGTCGACGACCCCGCAATTGGTCTTGATTTGCCATTGGATATTCGCGGTACGGCCTTTCAACAGCGGGTTTGGAAAGCCCTGGTCGATATTCCTGTGGGAAGTCGTTTGAGCTATGCGGAAGTTGCAGAGAAAATAGGTTCGCCCAAGGCTGTTCGGGCTGTTGCTTCGGCTTGTGCCGCCAATCATATCGCCGTGGCTATTCCTTGTCACCGGGTGGTACGAAGCGATGGGGCTTTATCCGGTTATCGTTGGGGGGTAGAGCGCAAACAACAGCTGTTGGATTGTGAAGCGGTGGCTGCGCAATGACAGACCATGAACCAATGACAGTCGATGAAAAGGTACGTGCGTCAGAAGTTTCTGCGGATGTGTCATCTACAGTAAGTCAGACTTTAAGCCAGAGCAAAATTTCTGTCACCGAGATCGCGCATAGCCTAGATAAAAATGGCTATGCCGTTCTCAAGGGAATAATTGCTGAACCTGATTGCATTGCGTTAGCTGGTGGGTATAACGCCGATGACCTCTATCGGTCCCGTGTTGTGATGTCTCGTCATGGTTTTGGACAGGGGGAATACAAGTATTTTGACTATCCCTTACCAGACCTGATCAGCAGCTTACGCACTCGGCTTTATGAACCATTGGCCGAGATCGGGAATAGATGGAATGCGTTGATGAATATGGATCAACGTTTTCCCAGAACACATAAACAGTATCTTGACCTGTGTCATGAAGCTGGTCAGACAAAAGCGACGCCTTTGCTGTTACAATATGGTGTCGGAGATTATAACTGTCTGCATCAGGATGTTTACGGCGAGCTGCTTTTCCCGTTGCAAGTGGCGTGTCTGTTATCCAAACCCGGGCAGGATTTTACGGGCGGTGAATTTGTTCTCACAGAACAGCGCCCCCGGATGCAATCACGCGCTGCGGTTGTTCCTCTGGATCAGGGGGATGCGGTTATTTTTCCCGTCCGCAACCGACCTAAACACGGTACGCGCGGTATCTATCGGGTGAATATGCGGCATGGCGTGAGCGAAATCAGATCGGGCCAACGCCATACATTGGGCATTATCTTTCATGACGCCCAATGATATAAGCGGGCCTGTAAGATTAGCTCTGAAAAAATTAAACAATCTCTCAGTGATTGAAATAATATTGAAATTTTAAGTTTTCTGAATGTCGGTGAGTCCCTAAAGCATTGAGATAAAATGTCTTATTTTTAGCAAACCTTTTGTTAACCTAAATA
>NZ_CAKZMP010000009.1 GCF_937128705.1 uncultured Kiloniella sp.
AGGTCATCTTCTTGACACCGGCCTGCCACTAGCTTGCCAAATACGAATAGTTTATCAGTGAAATTATGGCGACGACAAAAAAGACATCAAAAAAGGGATCTGGTTCTAAGGGATCGAAGGGGCTGAAGGCTGATTCGAGAAAAAGAGTCACGAGCGCGAGTAAACGATCAACAAAACCGCGTAAGACTGGACAGGCGAAAAGAAGAACCAAAGGGACCAGCAAGAAACGAACGGTTAAGCGTGGGTTTCTTAAAACAATGGTTTTATGGTGTTCGGTTTTGGCTATTTGGGGCACCATACTCCTGGGTGGTCTTGTTGCATACTACGCATGGGATTTGCCCGACGTGGGCGGATTGGATCAGGTATCCAGACGGCCCTCTGTTACTTTGATGTCTGACGATGGTATTCGCCTTGCCAGTTATGGCGATGTCTATGGTGACGTTCTCGACGTTGATGAGATGTCGCCTTATTTGTCACAGGCGATTATCGCAATTGAAGATCGTCGCTTTTATGATCATTTTGGTATTGATCTATTAGGAATTGCCCGGGCAATGCTCGTCAATATTCGTGCTGGTCGTATGGCACACGGTGGGTCAACAATTACTCAACAGTTGGCGAAGAATCTCTTTTTAAGCTCAGAACGCAGTTTAAAACGAAAAGTTCAGGAAGCTCTTCTTGCGATTTGGTTAGAGCAAAAGTTTACCAAAAAACAAATCCTTACCCTGTATATGAACAGGGTTTATTTTGGCGCTGGAACCTATGGTGTTGATGCTGCATCCCGTATTTATTTTGGCTTGTCTGCCCGAAAGGTGGGGTTGTATGAATCAGCTCTTATCGCAGGGTTATTAAAAGCACCGTCACGTTATAACCCGACCAGCAGTGCCTCTAAGGCAGAAAACAGAACCAATCTTGTTCTACAGGCAATGGTTGATGCCAGATTTATCACGAGTGAAGAAGCGGCAAAGGCGAAGAAAAACCGTCCATCCTTAAAGCGGGATACAAATGGACAGGGTAAATATTTCACAGATTGGGTCTTACGGCAGGTTGATGAATATATCGGTGGTTATCGGGGTGATATTGTGGTTCACACGACCTTGAATACCCGACATCAACGTTTGGCAGAGAAAAATCTTCTTAAGATACTGAAAGACAACCGTAAAAAGCATAATGTTGAGCAAGCGGCTGTTGTTGTGATGTCAAACTACGGATCTGTAACGGCAATGGTTGGGGGGCGTGACTATCGGGCCAGTCAATTCAATCGTGTGACGCAGGCTTTGCGTCAACCTGGATCTGCTTTTAAGCCATTTGTTTTTCTTGCGGGCATCGAAAGCGGCTTGCGACCTGATAGTCGGTTTGTTGATAAGCCTATCAAGGTGGGTAAATGGAAACCTGGAAATTATAAGGGCAAGTATTATGGTGACGTTACTCTACGGGATGCTTTTGCCCGATCTATGAATTCAGTTGCTGTACAGGTGTCGGAAAAAGTCGGTCGCAAGCAAGTGGCAGGAGTGGCGCATAGGCTTGGTATTGAAACCGATCTGGATACATCCCCTTCAATTGCGTTGGGCGCGTCTGAGGTGACGTTATTAGAGCTAACCGCCGCTTATTCTGTTTTCTCTAATGGGGGGAATGCGGTTTCTGCGTATGGTATTAAAGAAATTCAGGACCGTAACGGTAACAAGCTCTATCAGCGCACAGGAAGTGGCCTCGGCCGCGTTGTGAAAACACGTGATGTTGCCATGATGAATGACATGATGAGTGCAACGGTTGCCTGGGGAACCGGTAAAGCGGCGCAAACAGGACGTGCAGCGGCAGGGAAGACGGGAACAACCCAGGATTCAAGAGATGCTCTTTTTGTGGGGTACACTCCCTATACAGTAGCCGGTGTGTGGTTTGGGAACGATAATGGCAGCCCGATGAAATCTGTCACTGGTGGCACGCTTCCTGCCAAAGTTTGGGGGAGCCTTGTTCGTGAAATCGAACAAAATAAACCGGTAGCAGAGTTGCCAAAAGAATCCCCGACACTGCTGGAAGATACCGTAGAGGAAGCATCCGGGTTTTTGGAAAGTCTTTTTGGACGATTGAAGTCCGGTGGTGGTTCTGCTGACAAGAAGGATAATAAACCCCGCGATAAGAATGATTTAGATTACCTGCCGTCCAATAATGGTACTGGGAAATTTAAGTAATCTTTTAAACGGGTCTTGTTTTTAACTTTCCTTGATGAGCAATCATAAGTTGCAGCATATTTTGGTCAAATTCCGATGCTTATACTCTAAGTAGGACAACAGATCACTATGTCGTCGGGAAAGAGCGGATATGAGAAAGCTTCAGCAGTTAATTCTGGCAGGAATTTGGGGATTGAATTTGGCTATGAGCACGGTTGCTGTATCGGCCACATTTGATGATGCCATGGTGGCTTTTGATCGCCAGGATTATGCTGTTGCATTTCGTGATTTTTCCAAAGCTGCAACGTCTGGAAATCGCGATGCTCAATTTATGTTGGGATATGTTTATTCCAAAGGCTATGGAACAACCCAAGATTATGTTCAGGCCCATAAGTGGTTTAACATTGCCGCGTCACAGGGGGATAGAGAGGCCCGTAGAGCACGGGACAAGCTGACCCCTTTTATGTCTGCGCAACAAATCTCACAGGCACAAGAAGAAGCTGCAAATTGGCAGCCAGGGGCCGATGAATCAAAAAATGTTGAAGAAGAGATCCAATCCGAAGAAATTGATATTGGCGAAGCTAAAAATAAGCCGTCAATTACGTGGTCTGATCCCAATCCCCCGGTCACAAGTCCGCAAATAGATCTTACACGTGACGAAAAGAGAGAGTTACAGCGAAGGTTACGCGATGCCGGGTATGACCCCGGACCAATCGATGGGCTACCAGGCCAACGAACGTTGAGAGCGATCAGATCCTATCAGTCTGATTTTGGGTTGATCGTTGATGGTTTGGTCAGCCGAGAAATTTTGGAAGATTTAAGAACTCGGAACTTTGCGGATACAGAATTAGAAACAGTAATTGACTCGCGCTCTGAGGTTTTGGTCAAACAGTTGAGAGACCTCAATAACGAGGGACAGAAATCCACCCTTTCCGGTGATCAGTATAAACAACGAATTTCGGCGATACTGGCTGATTATGATCGTCCTTGGTCGACCCGGGTTTTATTTGATTCATTCCGTGATGGTGATTTCTTGCTTAATCCACGTTGGTTTGTTGAATCAGGTGATTTTAATGTGGTCAACAGAGAGTATCTATACAGCTCTGTCCCCGTTGCGGAAATCAAAGCAACAGAAAACGATAAAAATAGTGCTCAGGAAATTGTTGGTATTTTCTCGGATATATTCCTTCAAAACAAGGATCAGTCTCAAAAACGTACGCAATATAAAGGCTATGCCGAGATTTATAGCGCGACAAATATCACGAACAGTTTCTCTGTGAGAGTGAACATGAATGGCTTGTTGGATAATGGGCGTGCGAACTTTGGTGTTTATCAGGGATCTTCTCGAATCAACGGTTATTCCCTAGCCTATATTACAGATACGAAGGAAAGTGAAATTAAGCTGACACGAACGTCTCAGGATGGGCAGGTTGTCCTGGGAACGGCTAATTTAGACCAATCGTTAAGTGGTGATATCCATAATGTAGAACTACGTCGTAATGGACGGGGTGAAATGGATGTTTTGCTTGATGATAAACTTATTATTGAGACTAACGATACGACCTTGAAAGGTGATTTTGATGGCCTTGTATTTGGTAATCAAGGGGGGAATTTTCGTATTTATGAGGTCGAGGTTTACTCTGAAAAATAGATACCTTGGTTTATATGCCTAGCTATAAGAAAGAAGCTGATTACCATTGATTTTAAGCCACTGTTGAGAGCTTCTTCGGGTATCGGTCAATTGATCGACAAGCGTCCAGAATTCCGAACTGTGGTTCATATGTTCTAAATGGGCTACTTCGTGGGCGACAACGTAATCCAGAACTTCTTCTGGCGAGAATATCAGACGCCAGGAAAAGTTCAGATTGCCTTTTGTTGAACAGCTTCCCCATCGACTTGTCGTGTCCTTAATACGAATCGTGGCAATTTTTTTGTTAATTCGTGCTGCTTTTTCCTGTGCTCTTAAGTCAATTTCAAAACGTATTTGTTTTTTCAAAAAATCCCGGACCCTGCGCGGCAAATGTTCTGAATGTGATTTGATGTAAAGCTGGTTTGCTTCCAGCCAAGCTGCGCCCTTTTGACGTTGAGTTTGTGTGTCGGGTGCAATTCTAACAATTTTATGGGGAAGCCCGAGGATGGGTATATCAATTCCCTCTTTAATGGGTATCGGGCCAGTTTGTCTGTCTAAGCGGTCTGAAATCCATCCCTTTTGCCGCTCAACAAAATCCAGAATATCTGCAACAGGGTAATTGGGGGGGCAAACAACTTTAACAGCTGTCTTGCCGGTAACCAGTCGGAGGGACAATTTTTTAGAGGTCGGATGAGGCTGGATAATGACCTCAATTTTTTGTCCCTGAATATCAAGATAACTATTTTTCTGGATCATTGGCGTAGATTATCTGCCAGCTTTAATAGCCGCAAGCTCGAAGATTGAATTCGGCATTAGCAGTTACTCAATGCGCCTATTAGCACCTAGATATCGTCGTTCTCTTGGGGGCATTTTTAGTCTGCGGCTTCTGTTTGGTTTAAATCAGAAGCCGCAAATTTCTTATCGTTACTTGGATAGGATTTCAATCAAAGAAGCCGCCATTTTGTCTGATTCAGTACCGTGGCCATAGTGCTTCGCATAAAGACCATCTGGACCGATCAGGTAGGTAATGGATGAGTGATCCATTAAGTATTCACTTGATTCTTCCGTTTCAGCCTTTTGGTAAAAAACACGATAGGCTTTAGCCGCTGCGGCTACCTGTTCAGTTGTTCCTGTCAGCCCAACCATGGTGGGGTAAAAGTTTTCTACATAATCGTGAATTGCAGACACTGTGTCTCGTTCCGGATCAACAGTTATGAAAACGGGTGTTATCTGCTTGGCGAGTTCGGGGTCTTTTTCTTCCACGATATCCATTGCACCGGATAGTAGAGTTAAAGACGTAGGACAAACATCAGGGCAATAGGTATACCCGAAGTAAATAAGCATATATTTACCCAGGAAATCTTTTTCTGTAACAGCCTTACCTGTGTGGTCGACCAAGTTGAAAGGTCCACCAATTAGGGAGCCAGATTGATTAGAGGTTGATTTTTGATCGAAAACTCTCATGCCGATAAAAGCCGCAGCTGCAACAATCAAGGCAATACAGAGAATAAAAATTGAACGTGCGATAAAACTTTTTGGCATTAGATTTTGCTCACGGGAAGAAGATTAATAATCATCCCTATGTTTAAAGTGAATAGAAGGGGAAGACAATAACCCTATCTGATCACAATTAAGAGAAAGGTTGCGGCATTTGCGCCCATTTATGGAATTATGATGTTGGCCAAAGTAGGTGTTACGTCGCGACAAAATTCTTTCTCGCCTTGAAAAAGGCACGTTTCCCCCTTAAGAAATAGATCTATTTTCAGAAGTAGAGTTCTGTTTTGTTATAGCAGGGTTTTGCTTATGATTTTCTTCCATTGGGTTAAGCGACGGAATCTAAACTTATGTTCAGCGATCTTTCAAAAGCATT
>NZ_CAKZMP010000010.1 GCF_937128705.1 uncultured Kiloniella sp.
AATGGCGACGAACACACCTTTGGCGGCGATGTCGGTGATTTCGCCGGTTTTGACGTGTTTGACCTTGATGCCTTCGACGCCAAGCGGGTTTTCTCCGCCATAGACTTCTTCGAGCTGGTGATCCCAAAGCGGTTCAATCTTGGGGTTCTTCATCAAACGGTCAATTAGGATCGCCTCTGCTCGCAACTCGTCGCGACGGTGCACTAAGGTGACTTTGGACGCGAAATTGGTGAGGAACAGCGCCTCTTCTACGGCGGTGTTGCCACCACCAATGACCGCGATTTCCTGACCGCGATAAAAGAAGCCGTCGCAAGTGGCACAGGCGGAAACGCCGAAGCCTTTGAATTTCTCTTCGCTCGGCAGGCCCAGCCATTTTGCGCGCGCGCCCGTGGCGAGGATGATCGCGTCGGCCTCATAAATGGTGCCGCTGTCGGATTGGCAGATGAACGGGCGTTTGGAGAAATCGACGGAGGAGATGATATCGCCGATGATTTCGCAGCCCATCGCGCGGGCGTGGGCCTCCATGCGGATCATCAGGTCGGGGCCCTGAACCTCGGAGTCGCCGGGCCAGTTTTCTACTTCGGTGGTGGTGGTCAGCTGGCCGCCCGGTTCGATGCCTTGTACAAGGATCGGGTCCAGCATGGCGCGGCTTGCATAGACGCCAGCGGTGTAGCCTGCGGGGCCGGAGCCGATGATAAGAACTTTGGTTTTGCGTGTGTCAGCCATGTGTCGGGATCCCCTGTGTTGAAAGTCATATAAGCAGCAAGGCGGGCGGGGAAAAGGGGTGTCGATTTTCCGATATTGCGAAGTATTGTTGCGGCTGGGCGAAATATTGTTGCGCAGGTCTGTCGCCTGACGTATGAAACGCGATAACTGCTAGGGGATACGCGCAACCATGCCTGGACAAAAGCTTGACGATATTGACCGGATGATTCTTGCAGAGTTGCAGGCGGACGGGCGCATGACCAACGTGGAGCTGGCCAAACGCGTCGGCATTTCCGCGCCACCGTGTTTGCGCCGCGTGCGCACATTGGAGGAACAGGGGTTCATTCGCGGCTATCATGCCGACGTCAACGCCCGTGAGCTCGGGTTTGAGGTGCAGGTTTTTGCGATGGTCGGGCTGGTCAGCCAAGCCGAAGTCGACCTGAGCGCGTTTGAAGCGAAGTGTCAGGAATGGCCGCTGGTCCGCGAGTGTCACATGCTTAACGGTGAGGTGGATTTCGTGCTGAAATGCGCCGCGCCTGATCTGCGCACATTCCAGAATTTCCTGACCGAGAGCCTGACGAGTGCTGAAAATGTCGCCAGCGTGAAGACGTCATTGGTCATTCGCGGCGCCAAGGATGAACCGGGCGTGCCGTTTGATGTATTAGAAGCGCGTTTGCAAAAGGACGCGTAAGCCGCGCGATCCGCACCGCCATTGCCTTAGGCGACGACGCCGAAATCCAGATCATGTAGGGACAGGCGCGGGTGCATCAGCATGCCGAAGTCTTCGACCCTGTCTACATGCGGGAACAGGCCCATATAGAGTTCAAGCATATCGCCGCGCAGGCCAAGTTCATGGCGCGCGCCGGGGTTATGGCTGTCCAGTTCAACGCCGTTGACCACGATGCGTTCATGGGCGGCAAAGCCAAGCTGGAAAACCTGAACCGATGTTTGCGGCTGTACTTCGACGATATTCACGCCGTCCACGAAATCGACCGCTGGCACGAAAGCGGCGGTGTGGCCGGTGACCCGCTGCAATGTCGGGGAGCGATGGAACAGACGGGCCGACGGGCCAAGCAGCAAATCGGGCATCGGGCGACCAACGCCAAGCGCATCTGCTGCAACGCGGATCAGTTTGCCCATCCGCACGTCCTGACCGGGCGCACCCGGAACCAGCGTCATTGAACCGCGCCACTGCACGGTTTGAAAATCATTGGTGACGGTTTTTACCTGATCGCCCGGCAGGATGTCCTCAATCGCGACCATGCCGCGATCGGTCTTGAGGTCGGTGTCTTTTACAAATCCGATGTTGGCGTGAACGCCTACGGTGAGGCCTACAAATTGGCACTCAATTTCTTCTCCGCTTTTGGTGCGGATGGCCCTGACCCGACCGTTTTCGTCGGGAAGGATTTCTTCCAATTCAGTTCCCAGCCTTCACGTTTGAGCAGAAGGTGGAGGCGGCGGTACCCTAATCGTCTGCGCTCTGATGTGGCTATCGTGAATTGGTGAGGTAGTTGGGGTTCTACCCCACAAATTGGAGAGGAGGTTTTTGTTAGACAAGGCTTCAATCAGGTTCATGTAAATTACTAGTCCCTGCATTTCAAAAATAGTTTATCAGCAAGAAGATGAATTTGAATCTTTTGAGTATGACAACTTTGAGAACATTCCTGTCATGGACTTTTAATTAGGATACTGATGTTTTTGGGGGTAGAATCTAATTATTGCTGTATCGCAAAAACCTTAATTCGTGACGGTATGAAAAGATTTCAGTTAAAGTCAAAAATTCCTTTTTTGCTCGATACTTGTTTAATTCTGTTTAATTCAAGTCCTGACTATTCCTGTCCCTGTGCTGTCCCCAGTCTTGACTGGGTTTGGTCGAAGTGGTATAAAGCATTTAAATACAATGGCTTGGTAATTTGAAAGGATCAAGACCCCACGGAGGAAAAACGTGGTTTCCTTTTCTGCTAATCCGGCGTTGGTCCTAAACGCGGACTTTCGTCCACTCAGTTATTTCCCTCTCTCTGTCTTGTCTTGGCAAGATGCAATTAAAGCTGTGTTTCTCGATCGCGTTCAAATCGTTTCTGAATATGAGAGCGAGGTTCATTCGCCGTCTTTCCAAATGCGTATACCAAGTGTTGTTGCCCTTCGAAGTTACGTTGAGATGGATCGACGCCCTGCATTTACCCGGTTTAATGTATTCTTACGGGATGCTTTTACCTGCCAATACTGTGGGGTTCGGGAAGCGTCTGAATACCTGACCTTTGATCATGTCATTCCCCGATGCCAGGGGGGAGGCACGTCGTGGGAAAATATTATTACGGCCTGTCAGTCATGTAATTTATCTAAAGGGGGGCGGTCACCTTCAGAAGCGAGAATGATGTTAAAGTCCTGGCCGCGCTGTCCGACAGTTCATGAACTTAATCAGAACGGCCGTGGTTTCCCGCCAAATTACCTTCACGAAAGCTGGCATGATTTTCTTTATTGGGATGCTGAACTAGAACGAGATGGGGAGACTTAATATTTTGGTCCGAACCCGTGGATAAAAGATAAGGATTTATTTCGGTCAGGTAAGTGACGATCGTAATGAAAAGATCTGGAAGGATTAGACTTCCTTGCTGGTTTTAATTGTCCAGAGGCAGACAACGGCAAGTACTAAAGATATGATGATGTTATAGCCAGCCATTGAGATCCCAAAAAGATCCCATGGCACGACATCGCACCGAACAATCGGCTGGTCCATCAATTGGCTGGTCAGGTCTTCTACCGAAGCTGAAAGATCCAGTGCGCCTCCTTGGCATTCACTGGTTCCTTCCCACCAACGTTTTTCTACGCCGACATGAAACCCAGCGATAGCGGCGCCTGCAAAAAATGACAAGCTGCTTGCGCCCAATGTTATTTTCGCCACGGCAGGATTTTTTCTTAAGATCCAAGCCAACACTGCAAAGCCTGTTGCCATAACATAGGCCCAGCGTTGATACATACAGAGAACGCAGGGGTGTAGACCACCAATATATTGAAAGGCCAAGGCGCCCCCCAGAACGGCTGCACTGGATAGAATAGCGATTAACGCCATCCATCCAGACTTGATATTCGTTATTGTCTTAACTAGTGCAGCCATCATATCTCGCCTGTTTGTGACTTCTAGATCAAGTATTTAAGAGCTACAAAGCCCCCGATTAGGAGTATACAGAAGATTGTGGCAAGAATATTGAGGTACTTTTCAATAAATATTCTGATTGGCTGACCAAAGTACCATAGTAGTCCCGCAACAAAAAAGAACCGAAGCCCGCGTGCACCCAAAGAAGAAATGCTGAAGACGGTAAAGTTAAGTTCAAAAAAGCCGGAAGCAATCGTGATCACTTTATAGGGGAAAGGCGTCACCCCGGCGATAAATACAATCCAGGCGCCCCAGTCATTATATTGGGTTCTGAAATCTTCCAGATATTCTGTTTTGCCGTAAAATTCTATGACGGGTTGGCCGATAGATTCGAATAAGAAGGCACCAATTCCATAGCCAAACATACCGCCCAAAACGGAAGCAATAGTTGCGATAAGGGCTATTTTCCATGCTTGGTCTCGTGCAGCCAACACCATTGGGATAATCAATATATCCGGCGGAATTGGGAAAACTGAACTCTCTATAAAGGCGATAAGGCCGAGAGCTAATAGCGCATGAGGATGTGCGGCTAGACTCATAGTCCAGTTATAAAGGCTACGAAACACGGTGAGCTTCCTTATGTTGATTAGGAAGCGAAGAAAACAGGACTCTTCCCCGAAGGTCAAGCAGAGATACAAGGCAAAGAGTTTGGCATGTATCTCTGCTTGGTTATTTCGAGTTCAGCACTGCGTTACTGATAACGGTGAGGTTTCTCTCTATTCAAGGAGCTGGACAATTGTAGCCAAAGGACCTTTATCACCATCCTCGGTTTCCATTTTGATCCGCTGATTCTGGGTTACCCGGTATATTCCAGACCGTTCCAAAATGCGAGCAGAGATAAAGATATCCCTGCTGCCATCATCAGGGGAAACAAAGCCATAGCCCTTGTCGGCATTGAAAAATTTAACAATACCTTCGATGGTTGGCTCACCACTCTCGCTTCCAGGAGGTGGGGGCGGTTCCGGTATAGATTCTACGCGATGAATATTTTTGACTTGTAGCCCTTTGTCTCCGTTTGTCAGGTCGCAAATTAGCTCTGCGCCTTCGGGCAGGGAACGATGACCTGCTCTTTCTAAAACGGATATATGAAGGAATGCATCGGGGAGTTTTTCCCCAGCCTGGACAAATCCAAACCCTTTGGTGGCATTGAACCACTTTACGCGTGCCTGTATATCAGGCATCTCATTTTCAGTTTGATCTACTATTACACTGGTATCTAACATGGCGCACGATTGCTCCAGACTAACCTGAATGTAGAACTCAAATAGAATCCCTCCCGAGGGTGCGATTTGAGCTTCTGAGGGGATTATTATGATTAACGAACGGCCATTTATTGTGAATCTCTTCCCCCCAAGAAAGAGGCCGTTTAAACTTAAAGTAACCTTGCTTTGGAATTAAGTTCTAGCGATAGTTTACTAGAAATATTAGGGAAAAGCAAAAACCCCGAACCTTTGTGTTATTTTTGTGCTTAATTTTAGATGAATTATAAATCTAGTTTTAGATAAATTATAAAAATGAAATCGAGGCTTGCCAAAGGCGAAACCATCAGTAATATGCGCATCCACAAGTGCCCCCGTGGCGGAATTGGTAGACGCGCGTGACTCAAAATCTCGTATCTTCGGATGTGCCTGTTCGACTCAGGCCGGGGGCACCATTTATTTTCCGCAAAACGCCGTTGAATAAGCGATTAGATTCGTTAATTCGATAGCGACTTTTCCCAGCCAGACATTAAGATGCTCCCTCGTAGCGATGGGAAAGTATTCCCTTTGTTTCCGTGGCATTGGGAGAAATAAAATGTCCAAGATTGATCGTGTAAAAGCACATGTTCTGGCAGAGCTTGCAAAGGAGCAAGGAGAACAGCTCCGGTTTATGGCGAATCTGGATCTTCGTCTTGTCTTTGGATATTTGACCGCACAATTTATTTTGGTTGGCTGGATAACGAATCAGGCAGAACTTGCTATTCAATTGGTCAGTGCAATTCTTTTGGTTAATGGACTTCTGTTTGGTGTTATTGTGATGTTGTTGGTCCGGCATGGTCGACGCCGTCATCACGTGTCACAAACATCTCGAAATATCGATTCGGCACTTCAGCTTTACGAAACAGGAATCTATTTTGAGGGCCGCATCAAGAATCCGGATCGTCAGCGGGAAAAGAATCCATTATTCCTCTATTGGCACCCTATTTACATTTTTATCTGTGCTGTTGCTTTTACTGGTGTAAGTCTTTTGATCGCCAGTACCTATCTGGTTTGACGATGATTTATCGTTTTCCCTATATAAGAGATAATGGTTTCCTTCGCGGTTGATCTTTTTCGCACTAATATTGTTTTTCTATAATAGCGTGTGTCGTCAAGTATGACTTTGTGAAGGTCAATCCCTTCTGGCCAAGGCCCTTGCCAGTCTGGGATCAGGGATATGCCAAGGCCAGAGTTCACGAGTACGGTAATCGCTTCCAAGGCATCAAGCTCGCAAAACTCTTGAACCGTGATCTTGTTGTCGCGCAAAAATTTAGTAACAAGTTTTCCTCCCCAGGCATTGTGGTCATACCGGATAAAGGGTTTTTGCCGAAGTTGCTTAAGAAGATCGAATGAGAATTTTGTTGCCGTCTTATTTTCCGCTTTAAAGCAATCCTCTGGTAAAAGATCTTTTGTACAAATAAGGCAGAGTGGCTCCTGACTTATGACTTCAAATTTGAGCTCTTTTGGTAAAGAGAAAGGAGGTGCACTGATGATGACTGCATCGAGATCATCTGAGAGCAGGCGGTTATATAACTGCTTTGATGTTCCCGGATGTAACTTTACTTCCAAGTCGTGTTTATCCTTCTGAAGGAAGCTCAGGGTTTTGGGGATTATGCCCGTCATTGCCGTTGAGATGGCTCCTAGCTCTAAGCGACCAGATATCTGTCCCTTGTTTAAAGTACTTAACAGGTCGCGTTCAACTTCCAGAAATTGCTTTGCGTGGGGCAGAATGCGGTGTCCAGCTTCAGTTAAATGAACCGTTTTCCCTGACCGTATAGTCAGGGACGATCCAACCTGTTCTTCCAGCGCTTTTATGCGTTGGCTTACTGCTGTGGCTGTCAGTCCTTGTGATTGTGCTGCCCGCGCAATCGAGCCTTCTTTGGATAAAGCGATCAGGCTTTTGAGAAAATCACTATTCAAAACAAAGATATTCCTATGTTTAAAGTAACAATAATAAAGTAATTGTTATTTATTGTTTGTGCTAGAGAGTTCTCAAGACCACGATTTTATAAGTTTTTATCAGGAGTATTTTCGATGAAAAGCCTTTTTCACCTAGCCTACAATGTACGCAACTTGTCCGACGCACGTTCTTTTTATGGTGAGATACTTGGTTGTGAAGAGGGGCGATCATCTGACAGTTGGGTCGATTATAATTTTTTTGGGCACGAAATTTCTCTGCACCTTGGCACGCCTTTTGAGGTTCAAGCTACGGGCAAGGTCGGGGGACATATGGTGCCAATGCCGCATTTAGGGGTAATTCTTGAATATGAGGATTGGATTGGTGTCGCAGAGAAACTCAAAGCGGCCAAAGTTGAGTTTGTGTTAGAGCCCATGGTGCGATTCGAAGGCGAACCTGGCGAGCAATGGACAATGTTTTTCTTTGATCCATCTGGAAATCCGATAGAGATTAAAGGCTTTAAATCAATGGATAGGGTTTTTGCATCATGAGCATTCTTTTGCTGACATCAGTTTCAACTGAAGAAGAAACTATGTGGTTAAAACAGCTCAGATCTGCATTGCCAGAAGAAGATATTAGGTTGTTGGCTGATCTCGATGACACAACAGATGTCGATATAGCGATTGTAGCTAATCCCCCACAAGAGGTGTTGCGTACTCTACCAAAGTTACAATTGATTCAAAGTTTATGGGCTGGTGTTGATGCGTTGTTGGGGGATCCAACCTTACCTGAAAACGTGCCGCTTGTTCGGTTGATTGATCCAACCTTATCCGCGTCTATGGCTGAAGCAACTGCAACGCATGTTCTGGCCCTGCATCGTGATTTACCTCGTTATGCCCAACAACAACAACGTCAGGAATGGCAGCAGCATGAATTACTGCGGTCGTCTGATCGTACGGTTGGTATTCTCGGTTTGGGGGAGATGGGGATTGCCTCTGCTCAACAGCTACGGGCCTTGGGTTTTAACGTTCGTGGGTGGAGCCGATCATTAAAAAAGGTGGATGGCGTTGAGTGTTTTGCTGGTGAAGGCGGTCTTGAGACGTTTCTTAAGGGGCTTGATATGTTGGTAAACCTTCTACCTCTGACATCTGAAACAAAGGGAATTCTATCAGAGAACTTATTCTCTCAGCTTCCAAAAGGGACAGGATTGATCAACTTTGGACGTGGCGGTCACCAGATTGAGGGAGATGTGATCACTGCGTTGGATGACGGGCAGTTATCCCATGCGGTGTTGGACGTCTTTTCACAAGAACCGCTTTCGGCTGATAATCCGTTGTGGCGTCATCCGAAGATCACGCTTTTGCCGCATGTCGCGGCGCCGACTAATCCCGGAACGGCTGTTGAGATTGTTGCTGGCAATATTAGAAAATACAGAAAAACAGGACAGCTACCAAAGCAGGTCGAGAGATCTGTCGGGTATTAATGATGATCTAAACGGCCTGGCCCGCTGCGTGGCCTGAGGCCCATGCCCACTGAAAGTTAAAACCGCCAAGATGTCCGGTTACATCGACCACCTCGCCGATGAAGAAAAGGCCCGATCGCGTCTTGCTTTCCATGGTATTGGATGAAAGATCCTTTGTGTTTACACCACCAAGCGTAACTTCGGCCTTTGCATAACCTTCATCCCCTGATGGGGTAATGACCCACTTGTGAATGGCCTCAGCAACAGCACGCAATTTTTTGCTCCCCATATCTGCGGGCGTTCTGTTTTCGCTGAACCTGTCGACCCATTCCTGTGCAAAGCGTTTGCTCATGAAAGGCGCAAGAACATTGGTCAGTGTTTTCTTTTTGTTTGCGTTTGCGGTGAGCTCTTCTTCAATGTTTTGGCCGGGCAACAAGTCAATGGAAAGTGATTTTCCCGGTTCCAGATAGGAGGAGATCTGTAGAATAGCTGGGCCACTAAGACCGCGATGGGTGAACAACAGGTTTTCACGGAAACCTTGTTTCTTTACCGAGGCGATACAGTCTTGCGAAACACCACTAAGGGTTTTGCAAAAGGCTTTGTCATCAGCGTTGAGGGTCAGAGGGACAAGCGCAGGCCGGATTGGTGTAAGGGGTATATCGAACTGTCGGGCAATTCTATGGCCGAAATCTGTAGCCCCGATCTTTGGTATGGAAAGCCCCCCCGTTGCAATGACCAACGATTGACATGTGACAGCACCCTTACTGGTTTCGAGAGTAAACTTAAGGCCATTGGGGCTTTCTGGTATAGGGCGAACACCATTAACGGATACTGGATTGTGAATCTCGACGCCTGCGTCACGGCATTCTGTGAGCAGCATATCAATAATATCCTGTGCAGAGTTGTCGCAGAAAAGCTGTCCAAGTGTTTTTTCATGATACTTGATTTCGTGTTTGGCCATCAAATCAAGAAAATCATAGGGGGTGTAGCGTGCCAATGCAGATTTGCAGAAGTGTTTGTTGCCGGAAATAAAGTCGTTAGCTGTGGTGTGTATATTGGTGAAATTACAACGCCCACCGCCCGATATGCGGATTTTCTCGCAGAGTTTTTTTGCATGGTCGATGACCAGAACACGCCGCCCTCTTTTCCCAGCCTCAATTGCACACATAAGGCCCGCAGCACCTGCGCCAACAATAATGACATCCCACTTTTCTGGTTCTTTATATGGGGAGGTATTTTGCATGGATCTCTCTTTTGTCCGTGTACCGGTTCATGTGCAACAACTTTGTCGGAACTTTAAACGGGGTAATACCCGAATTGAGAAAAAACGCCAAGCTGTAACAATATTTTGAAATAGCTTTGAATAAGATGTCAGGCATGATCGATCTATATAAAGCTTTAATTTGCAAAGCAGTGAGCGATTAGTGAACGATGCTCTTCGGTGTTGCAATCATGATACTAGAGGAATAGGGCTTGAAGCTGGGCGCTGGATAAATGGGGATGAAATGGCGACTTATATGATTATTGGCGGGCTTGGCCTGTTTTCTTTGTTGCATTTGCTAACAGCGACACGAAAGGTAAGATCGGCAATAGTCACGCAGATAGGGGAGTTGCAATATAAGGGGCTTTTTTCTTTTGCGTCTTTGATGGCCTTCGGTACTGCTGTTTATGGCTATATCCAAGGTTCTTATGTTGAATACTGGGTGGCAGACAGTGTCATTATCCTTCTGCAAAGTTTTCTTTTGATGCCCGTGGCAATCATTTTGATTGTTAGCTCGTATATTTCAAAAGGGACACAAAGATTGACCCGACACCCAATGCTGATGGGGGTAACAATTGCCTGTTTCAGCCATGTGCTTGTGAACGGGGATCTTGCCTTTATTCTCTTTTTTGGCGGATTAGGGGGGTATGGGGTTCTTGCAATGCTTTGGTCTGATCATCAGCGCCGTATTTCCAGGGATACAGAGGATCAGTTATTTCTAGAGCAGACAGGGTACTTTCCTGTTTTTGGACGGTTACATCAAAATAATGGCGATCTCTTGCCTAGATTAGGAACCTTGGGGCCTGTTATCGGCACGGCGTGCTATGGGCTTGCCATTACATATCATGGACAGCTTTTGGGCGTATCGCCCCTTTCTTCCATACTGACGCCTTAGGATGAGGGGTGGTTCGTGAACGGGAACTTCGTGGCTTTCATTTGAGTGGAGTTGATAATGCCTTTTATTCAGGAAAACCTTTCAAGTCTCCCTGAACTGCTTGTTGCTATCGGTTTCTTACTGACGTTTGTTGCTTTTGTTGTCAGCGATATTTTATGGCTTCGAATTTTTACCATTGTAGCTAAGCTGGCGATGGCGATTGCTGCTCTTTTGCCTGAGAATGGTCCGATGTGGTTGTCTTTTTCTGGAAATATGATTCTTATTGCCGTGAACTTGTTTCATTCGACGGTTCTTATTTTGGAAAAACGCCGCTCTAACTTATCAGATCAAGAGCAATCTCTGAAAGATAAAGCATTTCCGACGATGGATAGAGTTCTTGTTAAACGACTTTTTCGGGCGGCCTGTTGGTTTGAGTTCGAACAAGGTGAAACACTCCTTTTCGAAGGGGAGTGCCCGGATAGATTATTTCTTTTGTTTGAGGGAAAAGCTTTTGTATCTGTCGGTCATAAACGTGTTGGTGAAATTGAGGCCGGACAATTTGCCGGCGAAATGTCTTTTTTGACGATGGAAAAAGCCGGCGCGACGGTAACGACGCGCGAAAGGACCAAGTGTCTGGTTTGGGAACGGTCTGATTTGGAAAAGCTCTATCATAAAGACAGGGATCTTCAGTCTGTCCTAGTGGCAGCTATCGGGGCAGATTTGGTAACAAAAATCCTTTCGCAAAATAGAAGAGCTACGAAATTCGCTTAGGTGCTATGTTTAGTAGAATTGACAACTTTGCTTGCATTTCGTGATCAGAAGGTTACCTAGGTGCCAGAATTTATTTAAGAACGGAAAGATTGATGATCAAAGTCTACGGTATTAAGAACTGCGATACATGCAGAAAGGCACTCAAAACATTGTCTGCTGCAGGTCTTGATCATCAGTATCATGATTTCCGTGCGGACGGTTTGTCTGCAGAAGACCTTGATAAATGGATCGCTGTGGCGGGATGGGAAAAGCTTCTTAATAAGCGGGGCACGACGTGGCGAAATTTATCAAATGATATTAAAGAGTCGGTGAATGAGGCTGTGGCCCGTGATTTGATGTTGGAAAATCCTACGCTCATTAAACGTCCGGTTTTTGATGCACCACAAGGTGTCATCGTTGGGTTTACTAAAAACGAACAAACCCTTTTGGGGCTTTAGGAGCATATCGTGGCTGATCAATATAATGATAAAAAATCTGCTGACGGTAAGTCTGGCGCTGGTAAACAACAGGTGCGCAAGGAAAGATTCCTCGCACAAAAACACGGAAAAGATGCAGAGCAGACACGTTACGTCGATCATCAAAATAAGCGACAGCATGGTAGAACGCGCGATGATCGTGTGAACGATCGAAATTCCTCAGGTGAGGACAATTTTTATACAAAGCGATCAGATGTCGAGCCTGTTAAAAGTGGGGCACGGCTGGCGCGTGGCGCAGAACGTGTTGACTTGCCTATGGGACGTTTATTGTTTCATGTTCTGGCGGTTCTGGAAGAGGCAACGAATTCCGACAGCCCCATAGATCGGGCGTTGGCAGCTCACTTTTCAAATATAAAGGGGCGTTTGACCCCGCGTGATCATACACGTATTCGCGATATGGTGTGGGGCGTTGTCCGTCGTTATCGCCGTTTGTTATGGTGGCTGGAAATCAATGGTCAGACACCACAAGTACGTAAACTTCTTCTTGCGGATCTCGTTCTTACCCATGGCAAGAACGTTCAGGATATTACGCACTTTTGCAAAGGCGGCGGCGGTTATCTTAAGCGACTAACTGATTCAGAAGCGCGTGTGTTGAGCGCGATGGATGGAAAGCAACTTGCTGATGAAACCATGCCCGAGGCTGTGACGTTGGAGTGCCCATCTTGGGCGGAAAAAGGGTTGCGTGAAGTCTTTGGAGATCGTTTTCCTGAAGAAGTCGATGCTTTGCGCGAAGCTGCACCGTTGGATATCCGGGTTAATCCGTTTAAAGGTAATCGCGACGACCTGATCCCAAGATTGGAAAAGGCGGGATGTAAGGTTGAAAAGCTAGATTGGCTTCCCTACGGTTTGCGGATTACGGATGCGGGCCGAAAAGCGCACTTACCCTTCTATGAACGTGGTGAATTTGAGATTCAGGATGCCGGATCACAAGTTCTGGCGGCCATGGTTGCCGTTGAGCCGGGACAGCGGGTTATTGATTTTTGTGCAGGGGCAGGTGGTAAAACGCTTGCTCTGGCTGCTGATATGGATAATCGCGGGCAGCTTATCGCGGCGGATGTTCACAACAAGCGTTTGAACCGTGCGGCACAGCGATTGAAACGGGCCGGTGTTTTTAATGCCGAACGAAAAGTCTTGGAAAGCGAACGTGATCCTTGGGTTAAAAAGAACAAGGGTAAGTTTGACCGTGTTCTTGTGGATGCCCCTTGTAGCGGCACAGGCTCTTGGCGTCGTGCCCCTGATTCGAAATGGCGTAGAGATGAAAAGGATTTAGAGGAACTGGTCGCATTACAGGGAAATATTCTGACGTCTGCTGCCCGTTTGGTTAAGCCCGGTGGACGTTTGGTTTATGCCACTTGTTCTCTTTTACCTGTTGAAAATGAAGATCAGGTGGCTAAATTGCTTCGTTCCCGCCCTGATTTCAAATTGGTGCCAGTAAAAGATGTTTGGGAAGAAAGAATGCCATCGTCTATGCCAGAGACAATAGGCGACATGCTTCGTTTAAGTCCGGCAACAAATGATACGGATGGTTTTTTTGCAGCTGTTCTCGAAAGAGATGCAGAATAGGGCGCTGGCTTATTAATTTATCCAGATCAGTTTTCTTGGGCCAGTTTTCTGAGGCCAGTTTTCTCAAGCCAACTGACTAGGCCAAATTTGTGGTGGCCTTTTTTCTAGCTGTCTTATTTGTAGAATAAACTTGTTCTGTTTTTTGGGGATTACGACAGATTGCCCCTTAATTTTGGTTTAGATCTGGGGGTAGAAGTTTTTGTCCTTGAATCTCTTTCAGAGCCTCGGGTTCGGGAACTTCTTTGATTGCGTGATAGCTGCGGATGACTGATGTCGTTCCGTAAGCCTTGAAAAAGCGGGATTCTCTGGGCTTTAAGAGGATCAGAATCGGTTTTTCGATGTCAGACGAAATCTTGATCTCATAGTTACCCGGCTGTGCGTCGCGGTAAAGAACCTGATTGATTTTAGCAGATCCCACAGACTTGCCATTCACAAGGAACTCAGGCTCGATAGCTGCGAGAAAAGGAACCTGAGAACGATAAAAATATATACGGGCACTTTCTGGTGAAATTGCGGGCAGGTTACCCGTTATTGGTTTTGCTTGCTTACTCGCTCCACAGGCTGTGAGGGTCAATAGAGTAGCGAAAATTAGAACCGTCTTTGTGAATGAGAGCACCAGATCAACCTTTATATAGAACGAACTTGTATCTTAAATCACTTTTCAAAAAATGCCAAAGATGGTTTGTCGTGTATATCAGTGTATGCTGCGGTGCAAAATAACACTTGTTTGCAGATGCGAAACAACGTAATTTTCGTGAAGTTATCCAAAGATTGATTTTTGAGAAAGAATAATACAAATCTCGGGATCATTTAAATAATAATAAACTGAAAAAAATAGACCTGCGGAGGAGGGAAGAGCTTATGTTCGGGCAACAAGGGTATTATATCGAAGATCTGAATGAGGGAATGGAAGCATCATTCTCGAAGACAGTAACCGAAGCCGACATTGTTTTGTTTGCAGGTATTTCAGGTGACACCAATCCTGTACATATTGATGAAGAAGCTGCGAAAAAAAGTGTTTTCGAAGGGCGTATTGCCCATGGCATGCTAACAGCATCCTATCTGTCGACAGTTTTGGGGACGAGATTACCCGGGCCAGGGTGTATATATCTTTCGCAGTCGCTAAGATTCAAAGGGCCTGTACGTATTGGTGATACTGTTACGGCGATTGTGCGGGTGAAGGAAGTCATGATGTCCAAAAAACGTGTGATTTTAGAGACACTTTGCCAAGTAAAGGGCAAGGATGTGTTGGATGGCGAGGCAATGGTTATGGTGTCTTCACGGGATCAATAAGTCTATTATCGTTAAATCTTTTGATAAAAAAGCCATAAGGCTGTTTTCAAGCAGCCTTTGACCTAGTATTCATAGGCCTTTGAGGGTTGTTTATGGTGCGTCTGCTAATATCAGAAACGCATTAAATGTTTTTACAGCCTGACGCGTAGAATATTTCAGGAGCTTACAGGCTATAAGCCTAGGTTAATAAATGGCAGTTTTTCATAACTTTACCAATCTACCGGATGACGCACAGGGAGCTGTCGTTGCAATTGGCAACTTTGATGGTGTTCATCTGGGGCATCAGGCCGTGATTCGTCAGGCAAGAGAGATTGCGGAAAAATTAAACCGCCCTTTGGCTGTTTTAACCTTTGAGCCTCATCCCCGATCTTTGTTTAAACCAGATCAATCTTGTTTTCGTTTGACCCCAATGATCGCAAAAGCACATGCCTTGAAAAAGGTTGGTGTTGATCATGTTTATATTCAGGATTTCACTCTTGATTTTGCCAAACAGTCAGCAGAATCATTTGTCTTAGAGACTTTGGTACGGGATCTCGGTGCGAAACATTTGGTTATTGGTGGTGATTTTTGTTTTGGTAAGGATCGCCAGGGTAACGCAACGTTGCTTGAAACCATGGGAAAAGAACACGGTTTTGGTGTTACCGCCGCTACACTTGTTGAAGATAAAAACGATGTTGTTTTATCATCATCGCGCATTCGGGAATACCTCAAGGCAGGTAAACCAGCTGATGCAGCAAGAATTTTGGGGCGTTACTGGGAAATTGACGGCACGGTAATGCATGGGTTTAAGCGCGGAAGAACGATTGGCTTTCCGACCGCGAATCTATCCATGGAAAATTATCTTATTCCCAGTCTGGGCGTCTATGCCGTACGTGTTGCCAAGGCTGGGGTTGAGGGTTTCGGGTTAACCCATTGGTACAACGGTGTAGCAAATATTGGTGTGCGCCCGACCATAGATGGGGAGGGTGTAAACCTTGAAGTTTTCATCTTTGATTTTGATGAAGATATTTATGATATGGACCTTCGGGTGCAAATCGTGGAATATCTGCGCCCTGAAAAGAAATTTGATGGCCTATCGGCCTTGACTGAACAGATCGAAAAAGACAGCGAACAGGCTCGAAAGCTTTTGCTGACTTTACCTGATCATCCAATTGACCCCGTTGTTTCGGCAACAGGTGAACATCAAGCATAATTGTTAAAACGACATAATTGTTAAAATGGAAGAGTGGCTCCATGAGCACGGACTATAAAGATACTGTTTTTCTCCCCAAGACTGATTTCCCTATGCGCGCTGGCTTGCCTAAAAAAGAGCCTGAGATTTTGCAGCGTTGGGCAGATATTGGGTTATTTGAAAAACTGCGTGCACAGAGCAAAGGCCGCGAAAAATTTACGCTTCACGATGGCCCTCCCTATGCTAATGGTCACCTTCATATGGGGCACGCCCTCAATAAAGTGCTGAAAGATGTGATCAATCGTTCTCAACAGATGTTGGGTAAAGATGCACACTACGTGCCCGGTTGGGATTGTCACGGTCTGCCGATTGAATGGAAGGTCGAAGAAGGCTATCGCGAGCGCGGTCAGGATAAAGACGAAGTTCCTGTTGTGGAATTTCGTAAGGAATGTCGTGAGTTTGCCGATAAATGGATCAAGATCCAGATCGAAGAATTCAAGCGTCTTGGAATCGAAGCTGATTGGGAGCAACCTTATAAAACCATGAACTATCAATCAGAATCCCTGATTGTGAAGGAAATGGGTAAGTTCTTGATGAACAAAGGTCTCTACATGGGGACCAAAGCCGTTCTGTGGTCGGTTGTAGAGAAGACAGCCTTGGCCGATGCTGAAGTTGAATATCATGAACTGAAGTCACCAACGATATGGGTTCGTTTCCCGATTGCCAGCAGTAATGACAAGCTGCTCGACGGCGCATCGATCATCATCTGGACAACTACACCGTGGACCATTCCTGCTAACAGGGCAGTGGCTTGTGGCGAAGAGTTCGAATATGTGGTTTACGAAGTCACTGAGTTGGGTGAAAACAGCATTGCCAAAGTTGGTGAACGTCTTGTTCTAAACCGTGAATTGTCTGAACAGGTTCGAATCGATGCAAAGATCGAAGCATGGACCGAAGTTGGCGTGGTTTCTGACCTCTCTGATGTTAAAGTCAAACACCCCCTTAACGGGTTAGAGGGTGCTGATGGCGGCTATGATTACGAAGTGCCGTTGTTGAACGCAGACTTTGTAACAAACGACGCTGGTACGGGATTTGTTCATATCGCACCAAGTCATGGTGCGGATGATAATGAACTCGGCCGTCAGCGGGGACTGGAAGTCCCTATGATGATTGACGAAGCTGGCGTTTATTACGACCATGTTCCGTTCTTTGCTGGTGCTTGTGTTTATACCCAAGAAGGTAAAGCAGGTGACGCCAATGGTCGTGTGATCAAGGCTCTGATTGAATCAGGCTCTTTGTTGGCCAAAGGATCCATGCGTCATAGTTACCCGCACTCTTGGCGCTCCAAAGCACCATTGGTGTTCCGTGCCACGCCTCAGTGGTTTATTTCTATGGAAACCAATGAGCTGAGAGATAAAGCGCTTAAAGCTATCGATGAAACCCGCTTCATTCCCGAGAAGGGATCTACCCGCCTTTACAAGATGATTGAAGGTCGTCCGGATTGGTGTGTATCTCGCCAACGAGTTTGGGGTGTTCCTCTGCCGATCTTTATGGAAAAGAAAACGGGTGAACCCCTTCGTGATCAGAAGGTTCTCGATCGTATTGTTGATGCTTTCGAACAAGAAGGCGGTGATGCTTGGTTTAACAGCCCGCCGGCCCGCTTCCTTGGTAACGAGTATAACCCGGATGATTACGAGCAAATCCAGGACGTTATCGAGGTCTGGTTCGATTCAGGGTCAACCCACAGCTTTGTACTGGAAGCACGCCCAGAATTGAAATGGCCGGCTGATCTTTACCTTGAAGGGTCGGACCAGCATCGTGGCTGGTTCCATACTTCACTACTGGAATCTGCCGGGACACGTGGTCGTGCACCATACGATGCCGTTCTGACCCATGGCTTTGTTCTTGATAACAAAGGCCGCAAGATGTCCAAATCTTTGGGTAACATCACGGCGCCTGCGGAAATCAATGCCAAATACGGTGCAGATATCCTGCGGCTTTGGGTGGTTGCTTCTGACTACTCGCAAGATTTGCGTGTTGGTGATGAAATTTTGAAGTATCAAGCCGACGCTTATCGTCGTTTAAGAAACACGCTGCGTTTCCTATTGGGAAGCCTTGATGGATTTAGCGACGCAGAGCGTTTGCCTGTAGAGGAAATGCCTGAGCTCGAGAAGTGGGTTCTGCATCGTTTGACCGAGCTGGATACGATCGTTCGCAAATCCTGTGACGATTATGATTATCACGCAATGTTCCAAGCTCTGCATAATTTCTGTGCGCTTGATCTGTCTGCCTTCTATCTCGATATCCGCAAAGATACGCTGTATTGCGACGGTAAAGATACACTTGAACGCCGCGCTTGCCGGACTGTTATTGATACACTTTTTGATGCCTTAACTGCATGGCTGGCACCGATTTTGTGCTTTACGACAGAAGAAGCATGGCTGGCACGTGGGAAAACAGACGAAGCTGAATCTGTGCATTTGCGTACCTTCCCGGAAATTCCAGCGGACTGGAAAAACGATACTCTGGCTGAACGCTGGGACAATGTGCGTGAAGTTCGTCGTGTTGTTACCGGGGCAATTGAAGTTTTAAGAGCCGAGAAAAAAATTGGTTCTAGCCTGCAGGCGCGACCAGCGGTGTATATCAACCGTCCAGAGCTACTTTCAGCGATTGGTGATCTTAATATGGCTGATATCTGTATTACATCTCAGATTGAATTGGTCGAAGCTGATGCACCACAAGAAGCTTATCGTTTGAATGATGTGGATGGCGTTGGTGTTGTGGTCGATGGTGCCGAAGGAAATAAGTGCGAGCGTTGCTGGAAAGTACTTCCCGATGTGGGAAGTCATCCGCATGCGGGCACTTGTAGCCGTTGTGCCAGCGTTTTAGCTGCTAGTGTCTAAGGTGTCAGCTAGGGTGCATCTCGAGAGTAAAGGTAATTTGATGGTACTCCGCGCTTTAATACTGGCTTTATTGATTGCCGGGATTGATCAAGCCAGTAAGTGGTACGTACTGCTAGACATCATGAACCCGCCAAAAATTATCGAGGTCACAAGTTTTTTTGATCTCGTTCTGGCTTATAATCCAGGAGTAAGCTTTGGTCTGTTTGGTAGCGATTCTGAATGGCGCCCTTTCTTATTAGCTGGGGTTGCCATTGCTATCGTGGTGGCTCTGTTTGTCTGGCTTTACAAAGAGCCGGGTAAGCTGATCGCTGTGTCTGTCGGGCTGATAAGTGGCGGTGCGATCGGAAATGTAATTGATAGATTTATTCACATTGGTGTGGTTGATTTCCTGAGTTTCAGTATCCCGGTCTTGCCGTGGCGGATCTTTAATCCCTGGCCTGCATTTAATCTCGCAGACAGCTTTATTTTTATCGGGGTAATGGTTTTGCTCTATGACGGCTTGTTCTTGACGCCATCTAAGGGTAATAAGTAAGGACCTTGAAAAAGGATGCGGATTGAAAGCATGAATAAGATCAAATTTTTTGGATTAATTGTTGTCGCCTTAGCGGTCACTGGTTGTAGTGATGGCTTGAAAGAACAAATTGGATTAGGAAAGCGTGCTCCCGACGAATTTAAAGTCGTGTCCAGAGCACCTCTTAGCCTTCCACCTGATTACAACCTTGCGCCTCCTCGTCCGGGGGCTTTGCGTCCTCAAGAAGGATCGGCACAGGGGCAAGCGAAGCGTGCTGTGTTTAATCTTGACGGCACTGCTGGACCAGAAAAAAGTTCGTCACTGGATCAAGCTGGACGTAGCGATGGCGAAATGGCGCTCTTACAGTCGGCGGGCGCAAATGAGGCTCCTGATGATATCCGCCTTCTTATTGACCGGGAAACACGTCAGCTTAATTCTGAAAGTGAACAGGTTGTTGATGCGCTGATTTTTTGGAAAGATCAGCCCAATCCAAATAGCTTGGTTGACCCGGTAAAAGAGGCAAAACGTATTCAGCAAAACGCTGCCCTTGGTACACGTGGTCAAGGTGAAACCGAGATTATCGTGATCGAACGCGAAGCACCGCTTGAAGGTGTATTTGATAATCTTTTCTAATTGTTGGTTCGTAACGATTTGAGAAAAGCTCCGATTTTGTCGGAGCTTTTTTATTTTGTGTTGGCTGCATCTGAAAAATAGTTTGTTGCCCTAGTTTTGCCAGATTAATAAGCCATCAAGAACACGGATTGATCGTGGGAGCTTTGATTGCAGCGATTGTGCCGTATGAAATTTCTTAAATGACTTAGATTGTTTGAAAATGTTCTCTAAATTTAAATCCACGTTTTCTTTTTACATGATTGTTTGCAGTTTGATCGTGCCGTTTTCATCTGTTCAAAGCGACGTTTTTAATCCAGATACTTTTACCCTTGATAACGGGCTTGAGGTTGTTGTTGTTCCTAATCACAGAGCAACGATCGTCACGCAAATGCTTTGGTATAAAGTCGGAGCTGCAGATGAAGATACTGGTGAGTCTGGGAATGCGCATTTCTTAGAACACTTGATGTTTAAGGGAACTGAACGTTTCGAGTCGGGCGAATTTTCAGCGTTGGTAGCCAAAAATGGGGGGCAGGAAAATGCATTTACGTCTTGGGATTACACCGCCTATCACCAAACAGTAGCCAAAGACCGCCTTGAATTGGTGATGGAACTGGAAGCCGACAGAATGACAGGTCTTATCCTGGATGATGAAAAGGTTTTGCCAGAACGCGAAGTCGTGCGTGAAGAAAGGCGAAGCCGCGTTGGAAACCGCCCCGGCGCGCAATTGGGTGAAGTTATGCGGGCCAGCCAGTTTCTCAACCATCCTTATCGGATACCAATTATCGGTTGGGATCATGAAATAGAGGCATTGAATACAGAGACAGCTCTGTCTTTTTATCGAAAATGGTATGCGCCGAACAATGCTGTCCTTGTTATTTCAGGCGATGTTACCGTTGACGAAGTAAAGCCTCTTGCTGAGAAATACTATGGCATTATTCCCTACAAGGAAGTGCCCGAGCGAAAGAGGATTTCAGAACCCCCGCAAAATGCTGCACGAAGGGTTGTGAAGGAAAGTCATTTGATCACTAATCCATCTGTTACGATACGGTATCTTGCCCCGAGTTATCGGACCGCCGGTAATAATGATCCTTACGCATTGCAGGTGTTAGACGAGATTATCGGCTCAGGAGCGACCAGCAAGTTATATAAAAAGTTGGTTATTGAAGAAAAACTGGCGGCATCTGTTGGTACATCCTATAGCCCCAATGCTTATGACCTGAGTACCTTTACGCTCTACATTTCTCCTCGTCCTGGTGTGGGGATTGATGTGGTAGAAAAGCGGTTACGGGAAGAACTCTCTGATTTGATAGAGGGGGGGGTAACGCAGGCTGAAGTGGATAAAGCTATAACCCGGATGGTTGATGCGGCCATTTTTGCACGTGATTCTCTTGCCGCGGCACCTAATGTGATTGGGCGTGCGATAACTACAGGTGGGAGTGTCGAGGACGTAGAAGCTTGGCCAGACAGGATTTCTGCAGTTACATCAGACAAAATCAACGATCTGTTGAAAAAAACGTTTGTTGATAACCAGTCGGTTACAGGTGTTTTGTTGCCAGGAAAGAGAGCCGAATAATGAAGTCTTTTGTCAAACTCGGACTTGCCACATACCTAACAATTCTGTTGAGCTTGTGTAATCTTTCTTCGGCGTTTGCTGTTGATATTGTTCAGGTTACAAGCCCCGGCGGAATACACGCCTGGCTTATCGAAGATCGTAGTAACCCCATTATTTCGATGAAATTTGCTTTCTCGGGAGGGTCATCTGTCGATCCGGATGGTAAAGAAGGTCTCGCCAACTTCGTTGCTGCGACAATTGATGAGGGGGCAGGGGACCTTGATTCGCAAGCTTTCCAGGCCAAGTTAAATGATTTGTCGATCTCTTTGGGCTTTGATGCTGGGCGTGAATTTTTTAGTGGTGAGCTTGTCACGTTAACAAAAAACAAGGCGATAGCTTTTGAGTTGCTTGAGCTATCTTTGACGGGACCAAGGTTTGACCGTGAGCCAATTGAACGAATTCGATCACAGATTTCTCTTGCTCTTAAACAGCGGGCGGATGATCCGGGATACAAAGCGCAAAGTACTTTGCGTACGCTTTATTATCCCAACCATGTTTATGGTCGTGCAAACGATGGAACGTTAGAAAGCTTGAAAAACATAACTATTTCTGATTTGAAAAGTTATATGGCAGAGAACATTGCCCAAAATAACCTGACCGTTGCAGTTGTTGGGGATGTGGATCGTGTTGAACTTGGGACATTGTTGGATCAGGCCTTTGGTGGTCTTACACAAAAATCAAAACCATTTCGGGTATCTGGTGCGTCACCTGCGATAAAAGGGGGAACGATCATTCTGGACGAGGATATTCCCCAGAGCGAAGTTATAATGGCCCATAGAGGTATTTCCCGGGATGATCCTGATTATTATGCGGCCTT
>NZ_CAKZMP010000011.1 GCF_937128705.1 uncultured Kiloniella sp.
GATCGTCGAAGATGAGGATGTCAGGTAAATCCGCGAGCATTTGGGCTTCTGCGTAGTCGCGGATTAAACTGCCAACGTTGCCTGTTTTGGTCAGTTTGCCGACTAAGTTGCCGAAGTTTTCTGCGGCTTTTGTGTCGACGGACAAATAACTTTTGCTCAGGATTTTCCGGCGAAACGCTTGCGGCGAATCTACGCCGTTCAACGATGCATAGCGGGCCTTGTCGCTCGCTAGCTGTTTGGCCAGCTCCGTTTCAACAAAATGGGTCTTTCCCGCTCCCCATGCCGCCTCGATGAGAAGTGCATATTGTGGTTCGGGGGATTCGGCGTAGTTTTCTAAAACTCTACGCGCGGCCTCATTGTGTTCCATTGCGATTCCTTTGAGTGAATGGGCTGATTATACTGTGGATTTGACACTTGCCAATCTTCAGAAGTGTTCCTATTTTGTTCTTAATTATTTTAAGGATAAAATGATGGTAGAGCCATTCAAAGTTACATTATACGGCCCAGAAGGGTTGCTTGTTTTAACGCGAGAATTGCCTTGGGTTAAATCTGTTTCAGTTGCTCTTGATGTTTCTCAAAAACTGCTTTTACAATATAGGGAACAAGGCCATCAATCGGGTATGGTGCAGCTAAAAGGACAAGGAATAAGTTATAATCTGTGTTGAAATATTCGTAATGAGGCTCTCGTGAACATTGGAAATGCTTTGGGGATGTCCGGGAACACTTGTTCTTGTTTGAAAGTAAACAAGAATTTTTAATTCGTTGTTCTTGATGATCCCGTGATTTGCTCAAACCAGTCCAAGGCCATTTTTGTCCAGCCTTTTGGAATGGAATGGCCCCCGGTATGAAGGGCTAGTCGTAAGCTACTTTCAGGATTGCACCGCGTCCACCAACGTTGCCAAAAGAGGGTGGAGCCAGATGTTACGGGGCTCGTATCAAATTCATCTGCGCGAAGTCCTTCGCATTGATTGACTTCCCGGATAACTTTCAGACTATGGAATACATCACCCTGTTGAATGCTCCCTCCGCCGAGGGGGCGACCTTCAAGGGGGACGGTTTTGTCGCGCCAGCCATGTGTTTGCATCAGCTTTATGGGCCCGCTGCACTCTTGGGCGATTGGTTCTGGTGCCCAGAATGCTCCGGCAATGGGTGCGTAGGCTGTGGCAACCTGATTATCCTGACAGGCTAAATACCACACGAGGGACCCGCCGATAGAAAAGCCGCTCATCAAAATTTTGTCACGATCAATTTTAAATTTGTGGGCCGCATCCTGAATGATTTCACGGGTGAAGGCGAGTTCGTCACGCATTTTCTTTCGTTGCGGTATAAAAGACCATCCCATTCCAAACCGAGAGTTTGGTCGTTTAAGGCCACTGGGGGCAATGACGGCATATCCACGATTGTTCATTGCCTTGATCATTGTGGTATTTTTTAGGGTGTCGGCTCCTGATCTTCCGGCACCGTGGTAAAAAATAACTGCGGGAATCTTGTGATCTTTTTTTGTACCGGAAAGAGAAGCGCTGGATAGAGAGGTCCTAGGTAGAGATATATTGTACGTGCCGAGCTTTACCTGGCAGGCATTCCCAACCTCTCCACAGAGACTATTTTCTGTTGCGGAAACCGCAGCGTTGAGAGCGGTTATGGCCATTGTCAGCACGAGCAATAAAGCAGGAACTAATTTCTTTATCATAAAATATCAACAGGTTAGTTTCTTGCGTACGTCAAGATAATTTATTTCGATCCCTGATGGCAGGATAAAGATACGATCCCACGCAATTGTGATCTTTTCGGCGTCATTTCCTCCCACCAAATTTTGTTTCCTGTATGGTGTGTTTTTCAAATTCGGGGCAGCCATTCTCGCTGTCTTTAGGAAAGTCATTATCTGTTGTTGATTGAGATGCTGTTCTTAACTGCTGGGGAGTGAGGGTGTTCGAATGCAAAAAGTAAGAATAATACAGGCTGTAACAAAGAAGATATCGGATATAGAGGCTACGTTATCTGATAAAGGGGTTGCGATAGAAATGTGTGAGGATTTTCAAGAACTGGAAAAGATTTGTAACTCGATAGAAGATAGGAAGCGCCTTTCCGAGCCATTTAGTGCCAAGTATTTCGATATTCTTCCTCGAGATGGTTTTTGGATCAGAGGCTTTGATCAGGATGGCAATACTGTCAGCACACAGGTTATGCGTCTTTCTGAATTGGGAGAAATCAATTTAGCCACTTTGTGGCAGCAACAGCTCAAGCGCTTACATGGTGGAAAACTGATGGCGACGTCCAGCCCCGGCGCTCAACGTATCAACGGTAGAGTTGTTTATCATGGTGATGTATGGGTTGATCGGTCCTGTGCCCGGATGAACCTTGGGGGCATTATGTCTCATTTGGCTCTGTCCGTTGCTCTACTTAAATGGGCCCCGGATTTTGTTTATGGCTTCATGGGGGAAAGACTTTGTTTGTCTGGTTTTGCGCTTAAAGAAGGATATTTTCACTGCGAACCCATCGGTTCTCATTGGGTGGAGCAACCGCGCGAGATCGATCCTAGCGATTGGTTGGTTTGGATGGGGCGCCATGATTTGGAATATCTTGCTGAACATAAAATGATTTCAGGCTTGTTATACTCCCAATAACATTTCCCCCACTTTTAAAGCGACAGGGTAGAAGTAGGCGTTGATAACTAACCAGACAATTTCCCTTCACAGGGTGAGCCAGTGGTGCCACCACTTCATGGGCAACCGGTTTATTCTCTTCGAGAACTTTTATATACGATTCTGTAACGGCCAGATCAAACTCAGCATCTGGAAGAGTTGATCCTGAGCAGGTTTTCGCCCAATTGTGCCCGAATACCTGGGCTGTTACCGATGTGTTGCCAGCATGGATAAGCGGGGGGATGCGGTCCTCTCGCTGTATGACAGATATCTGTAGATTTTCTAGTATACGTGTTGTTGCCTGATCGCGGCCAATAACACCACCAGAATTTTCCCACCATTCAAGCCCTTGCGACAATAGGATATTGGCGTTATCCGAAGGCAAGGTTATAGGGGCTAATGTGATAACATCTTTTGTCATCAAAACTTTACACAGCAAGAAACACACTACGAGCGAGGTATGAATAATGCCATCAATAAGGGTATTCGGCAATTGTTAATCATGCACAGGGGGAGGGCACTGTTAAGAAGTTTAAATGAAAGTCAGGCGTTAACATAATTACTTTGTTGAACAATATCGTTACAGTAAATTGGATTAAGTTTCCAATATTGTTGTTAATTTAAAGTTTCTCCATAAGAAGTTACGGCGTGAACGCTATTTAAACATTTTCTTTTTTTTAATTTTTATCGCGATAATATTGTTAAGGATTGTTTGTGTCTGGATGTTTGATTAACCTATACTTCAAAAATTATTATCAAAAAGTGAGATTTCAAGACAAAAGCGAGGGCACGCGAACGGGAAAAGGCAAGGGCCGTTAAATCAGTAAAGAAGACTCATAAAGTAGATCTGTCAGACCAAACAGAAGAGCAAAACAAGATAGCCATTTTGACCGTAAAGCAAGTTCGATTAAAGTTCCGAGCATAAATGCCAGTCACGGCAATATCGGTGGCGCAAGGCGCGGGACCACGCGATCAAATTAACTAAACCAGCTAAATTTCTTTATGAATGGGCAGCTATAACTAAACGTTGAAGGCATTATTTAAATTCGATGCGGTTCAAAAAACGTTAATGCCATATATAGAGCTTATGCTTGCCATTCAGGTGTTTTTTTATCTTTTGTTCACGTTCCTCGATGGAATGTTTAGTATCTTTTGCCATATATTGGCTATGAAACTCGATAAACATAAAATCAATTTTATCTAGAAGCTCTTCGTCTATTAATTTTTCGAGAACATCATATTCGCTAGATTCAATATCCATTTTCACTATTATTTGATCAAAATTGGCTTTCTCTTTTAATAATCTCGCAAAGTCAATCGTCTGAACCTTTGTGGCTTTCGAAGCGTTTGAATTATAAAAAGCATTGTTGTGGTTCTCTATAATAGAGGCTCCATCGGATTGTGTCCCACGACCATCCTCAACTAAACCAAATAAATTCATGTGGCCGTCATCAATCCATACGGCCGATTCAATTATTTCTAAATTATCAATATTTTGATACTTTTCTCTAAGCGCTGATGCACAGTTTGGATTTGGTTCCAGTAAAATGTAGTTATAATATTCACAAGGAAAGTACTTGCGAAAAAATGAAAAACCTTGGCCAAGGTTTGAGCCGCAATCAATAAAGAGACGCTTTTTATGTTTTGGCATTAAAAATAGGCGGATTTGATAAAGATTAAAAATCCATCTTTTTCTAATTCGGGATATCCAAGAAATTTTCATGAGAAAAGTGACCTGTTATAGGGTTAAGCTTTTTCTTATACGTAGATTGATTTTGTATTAGACTTGTGTATAGCCTCGTATCTAAAAAGAAATGATTAGTAAAGTGATACTGATTAAATCAAAGCTGATCGATGAGATACGGACAAGATGTGCGAGAGAGTGGTGTCACCCAAATACACGACGAGGTGGACTGATCTGCCGGAGGTGTTCTGATTATTATTAGGCGGGTTGTGAAAGTTATTGCTAAGATTGACATGGATCGACCTGCACTTGAAAACGCTTATCGACTTTCAGAAAAACAAACCCGCGACGGCCTTGATGGAATGGTTGGTGCGACTGTCCCCCAAATACACAAGGTGGTTTATAAGAATTCGGGCGACATTGACTTGTCTGAAATGGGGTTTGACAATTTGGATTGTTGGATTGATTGAGGGTTGAAATCAGAATAAATGATGCAATGCATCGAAAACGCATACTTAAAATAAATATATGTTGTAAGCGTTTGATTTTTTACATTTTGAAATGGTGCCGTGAGGCAGAATTGAACTGCCGACCCCGTCATTACCAATGACGTGCTCTACCACTGAGCTACCACGGCCTTGTTTAGACGGGCGTTATATGCCTCTGCCCGCATTTTAATGCAAGTCTTATTTTTATCTTTTTATAAAATTTTGTCATCCCTTTATATGCTATACGAATGGTAGGTGGGATGATAATGGGTTGTTTTGTCGGCTTGAGGCTTGACCTGAGGGGGAAGACTTTGCAATCTGCGGCCATGACAGATGATGACAAGACCGAAAGTTCGGCAGGCGAAAGCCTTACTGATAATAAACAGCGCAGCCAGAAGTCCATCAATGCCGAAAAGGAAATGGCAGAGCGGACAAAAATACGGCTGGAGCGTGAAGCAAAGGCACTGAGAGATAACCTCAAAAAGAGGAAAGGTCAGCTTCGCGAGCGCAAGTAGTTTGGCGCAATTAATGTAATGCATACCTCTTGCATTGGTGATCTCTCGGAATTTGCCTATACATCTTTGGATAAATTATCGCGACAAATCTGCCATTCTCCTTATCTTCAATCTTGAGCTTTGGGGCGGAAGACAGTAGAAGGCTTATGGCCTTGTATGTCATTGACGTGCAAGAAAATGGAATCGGTGAACATTGGGAGGATATGCCGTGGGAATTATGCCGGATACTTGGATTCGAGAACAGGCCGAAAACCATGGTATGATTGAGCCTTATGTCGAGGCTCAAAGACGTGAGGGAGTTATCTCTTACGGTGTCAGTTCCTATGGGTATGACGCACGAGTTTCCAAAGAGTTCAAGATCTTTACCAATGTACATAATGCCATTGTTGATCCAAAAGAGTTTTCTGATCAGAGCTTTGTGGAAAAGGATGATGATGTCTGCATTATTCCCCCGAACTCTTTTGCGTTAGCCCGGACCGTTGAATATTTTCGTATTCCACGCGATGTTCTGGTTATCTGCTTGGGTAAATCCACTTATGCCCGTTGCGGTATCATCGTGAATGTGACGCCGTTGGAGCCAGAGTGGGAAGGTCATGTGACTTTGGAGTTTTCAAACACAACACCTTTACCTGCAAAAATTTATGCCAACGAAGGGGTTTGTCAGTTTCTCTTCTTGAAGGGTGAGGGCGATTGCGATGTTTCCTATGCAGACCGCGCAGGTAAATACATGAAGCAGCGCGGCGTTACCCTGCCTCGATTGTAATGAAGTTATCCGCTGAGGATAAACACTATAGCTTAGGGCATTTGAATATTATTTAGCCCTAAGCTCTGTAACAAAAGTAAGACGATTTATTTTGGGAATTGAGATCCTTTAAACAAATCAACGCCACGATTTGAACAAAGCCTTTGGATAGTCCTGTCTGACAGTTGATAACCAGGCAGAAACGGTAAAGTACGATGGATAAAATTAAAATTCGCGGTGGTAATCCGCTTAAAGGCAAAATTTGGATCTCAGGGGCCAAAAACGCGGCCTTGCCGTTGATGACGGCTTCTTTGTTGACTGATGAAGTGCTGACACTCAAAAACCTTCCTCATCTGGCTGATATTACGACTCTTGCAAACCTTTTGGCTCAACATGGTGTTGAGCTGCACATGAATGGTTCTGCCGGAAGTGAAGGTTGTGCCGGGCGTGTTCTTGAAATGCATGCCAAGACGATAACGACAACCAAGGCCCCGTATGAATTGGTTCGAAAAATGCGGGCGTCTATTCTTGTTCTTGGTCCCTTGCTTGCTCGTGAAGGTCATGCGGAAGTCTCCTTGCCGGGAGGATGTGCAATCGGCTCTCGCCCTGTTGATTTGCATCTGCAAGGTATGGAGCAACTGGGCGCTGAAATCGAACTTAAAGAGGGATATGTTCACGCTAAGGCACCAAAAGGCCTGATCGGTGGTGAAGTCATGTTCCCGAAAGTATCTGTTGGTGCGACAGAAAATATTATGATGGCTGCGGTGTTGGCAAAAGGTACAACTCGTATGATTAATGCGGCGCGCGAGCCCGAGGTTGTCGATCTCGCCGAGTGTCTGATGGGAATGGGCGCTAAAATTCAGGGTGCTGGTACTGATACAATAACGATTGAAGGTGTCGATCGTTTGCATGGCTATACCCATACTGTTGTGCCTGATCGTATCGAGACCGGGACCTATGCCATGGCGGCGGCGATGACTGGTGGAGAGCTGGAGTTAATTGGCGCGCGCCCAGAACATCTTCGTTCCATGATCGACCAGTTGGCCCATGCAGGTGTTAATATCAAAGAACTTGAAAATGGCATGATTGCAAGCTGTTCAGGAGAGCGGGTTATGGGGGCTGATATTATGACAGAACCTTATCCGGGCTATCCTACAGATTTGCAGGCACAGACAATGGCATTGATGTCCACTGCAGATGGGGCATCGATGATTACCGAGACGATTTTTGAAAATCGTTTTATGCATGTACCAGAATTATGTCGAATGGGCGCTAATATTACAGTGCACGGTTCTTCTGCCTTGGTGAGAGGCCAAGCTAAATTGACCGGGGCCGAAGTGATGGCGACTGATCTAAGAGCAAGTTTTTCTCTTATTATGGCAGGGCTGGTTGCTGATGGTGAAACTGTGTTAAACCGTGTCTACCATCTCGATAGAGGTTATGAACGTGTTGAAGATAAACTTGCTGCCTGTGGTGCCGATATCGAACGTATCAAGGGCGAATAGTGCTTAAATAGGAACCAGTTGGGAATTTGAAGACATGACTGAGGGAAAAAGACTGAAGATCAGAGCGCGTGACGCCGAGGACATTCGCACACTCTCGGGCTTGCTTCAGGACTCCCTGGCTCCTCTGTGTGATGTAGCCTATTTGCGCGAAGAGAAACGATTTGTGTTGGTCGTTAATCGCTTTTGCTGGGAAATGTTACCGCAAGAGCTTCGTGAGCGTGCTTTATCTGCGCCTGATACACCCGAAGGACAAGCGGAACAAGATGATGTTTCCTTTGAAGACGTTGATGATTTACCAACTTTTCATCGGGTTAATACAGGGCTTTGTTTTGACAAGGTGAAATCTGTTCAGACCAAAGGTGTGGACCTTCAAAACAAAGACGAGATCCTCAACCTGCTGACAGTTGCAGCGATACCCGGTTATATTACGCTCCATTTTTCTGGTGGTGCGGCTATTCGGTTGGTGGTGTCACAAATTCGTTGCCATATGGATGATATCAGTGAGCCGTGGCCAACACTAAATCAGCCTCGACATGGTGTCGATGATGCTGGCCACGAACAAGACAAGCATCCAGAGGGTACACGCTCCCCGGAAGAAGCGTGATAGAGAACAAGACAAAGATTATTTCAGGCCTGTAGAGAGATTTCACAAATCTTATTTTTTCTCAGGCCTTAGTTAAGAAAACGGATAAATATTATGCCCAAGATCGAACCGATGGTCCTGGCTGTCCCAAAGGGACGTATTCTTAAAGAACTTCTGCCTTTGATGAAAAGTGCAGGGGTGGTACCCGAAGAGTCATTCTTTGATGACAAGTGTCGTCAGTTACGTTTTGCTACCAATGTTGAGTATCTGGAACTTGTCAGGGTGCGGAGCTTTGATGTTCCGACTTTTGTTGCCTTTGGTGCGGCTCATCTCGGGGTGGCAGGTAGCGATGTTATTATGGAATTTGACTATCCTGAAATATACGCACCTGTTGATCTGGATATCGGACACTGTCGCATGTCCGTGGCCGCGCCTACGACGCTATTGGAAAATGAAGACCCTTCGCAATGGAGCCACATTCGTGTCGCAACGAAGTATCCGAATATAACCAAGAAGCATTTTTCAGCCCGTGGTGTGCAGGCGGAATGTATCAAGTTGAATGGTGCTATGGAGTTGGCGCCAAACCTTGGTCTGTGCCGTCGTATTGTGGATCTGGTTTCTTCCGGCGCTACGCTAAAAGCAAATGGCTTGGCTGAAATCGAGCAGATTTCCGGTGTCTCGTCCCGGTTTATTGTAAATCGCGCAGCTCTTAAGACCAGACCCGACGAAATCAATCACTGGGTCCGCAGCTTTCAGGAGGCGGTTAATGCCAAGTGAACTCAAAGCTAATTCTGCCGATTTTGAAAGTCGTTTTGTTGACCTTCTTTCCTCAAAACGTGAAGTTTCTTCTGATGTAAACGATACCGTTGCCGAGATTTTAGCTGATGTAAAACATCGGGGTGATGAGGCTCTTTTTGATTACACTAAACGTTTTGACCGTCTGGAACTGAACAAAGATTCAATATCTGTTTCTGCGGCTGAGATTGATGACGCCGTTGCATCCTGTGATCCTGAATCTATTGCGGCGTTAGAACTGGCTGCAAAACGGATTACCGATTATCACGCACGGCAAAAACCAGAAGATTTGCAGTATACAGATGAAGTTGGTGTCCAGCTTGGTCATCGCTGGACTGCGGTTCAGGCTGCGGGGCTTTATGTTCCTGGGGGATTGGCAAGTTACCCGTCATCAGTATTGATGAACGCTTTGCCTGCTAAAGTTGCTGGTGTGGATCGATTGGTGATGGTCGTTCCTTCACCAGATGGTATTCTGAATCCATTGGTTCTTGCAGCTGCCTCTATTGCTGGTGTCGATGAGATATATCGCATCGGTGGTGCGCAAGCGGTTGGTGCGCTGGCTTATGGCACGGACACAATCAATCCTGTCGACATTATTGTTGGTCCTGGTAATGCTTACGTGGCCGCAGCAAAAAAACAGGTCTTTGGTACTGTTGGTATCGATATGATTGCGGGGCCATCAGAAATTCTGATTATTGCTGATGGTCAAAATGATCCCCGTTGGATAGCGGCGGATCTTCTGGCGCAGGCTGAGCACGATACCGCCGCGCAATCAATTTTGATCACAGATGACGCCAACTTTGCCGAGGCTGTAAAGCAAGCAGTAGGTATTCATTTGCAGGCTCTGTCCAGAAGTGAGATTGCTGGCAAAAGCTGGCAGGATCATGGGGCAATTATCCTAGTTGATGACCTTCAAGAGGCAGTTGCCCTGACAGATAGAATTGCTCCTGAACATCTTGAAATTGCTGTTGATGACCCAGATGTGATGGCTGCTAATATTAGAAATGCTGGTGCTATGTTCTTGGGGCGTCACACTGCTGAAGTCATTGGTGATTATGTGGCCGGACCTAACCACGTGTTACCAACGGCCCGATCCGCTCGGTTTTCATCAGGTCTGTCTGTGCTTGATTTTATGAAGCGTACATCCTTGATTTCCTGTGATGCCAAGAGCTTGAAAGCAATCGGCCCAGCCGCGGTGACACTTGCGAAAGAGGAAGGTCTTACCGCGCACGCTTTATCAGTTTCTTTGCGTCTGGAAGATTAGGTTTTATTCTTCCGAAAAAAAGCTCTAACCCGATTTGCTCTGAAAGAATAAAGCGCAAATCGGGTTATTCTGTTCTAGATCGGGGCTTTACCTTTTTATTATTCCGCTGGCATAGTATGGGGACCACCACGATTGGCCGTGGTGTGATACGGACTATGGGCGTTTTGGGGGACTGAACATGGAGCAGGATGATCAGAAGTCTTGTCATTATCTTTCCCATATTAGTTTGGATGAAGGATCTCTGGCGCGTAGTTCGCCCGATGTTGAAAAAGAGCGTGCGATTGCGATTTACGACATTCTGGAGCAGAACCACTTTGTGCCGTTCGGTTCTGAAGCCGGGCCTTATGTACTGGATTTGGCTATCGTTGAAAATCGCCTAAGGTTCAGAATTGACAGAGAAGGGGATGCGTTCTTGTGTGAACATATTCTCTCTCTGACACCTTTGCGCCGCGTCATCAAAGATTATTTCTCCGTCTGTCAGACGTATTTTGAGGCCATTAAAATGGCCAGCCCAATGAAGATTGAGGCTATTGATATGGGGCGCCGCGGACTGCACAACGAGGGATCTGAAATTTTACAACAGAGGCTCGAAGGCAAAATTGAAATGGATTTTAATACTGCCCGTCGTCTCTTTACACTTATTTGTGCCCTTCATCACGTCAGGGGGCGTTGAGTTGAGCGATCTTCCCGACGCGGTCCTTATTGCCTGCACGCATAATGCGGTACGATCGCCTATGGCCGAAGGTATTTTAAAGCACTTGCTTGGGCATAAGGTTTTTGTGGACTCTGTCGGGGTGCGATCTCAAGAAATTGACGGTTTTGTTATTGAGGTTATGGATGAAATAGGTATTGATATTTCAAAACATCGGGCCAAAAATTTTTCAGATTTGGAAGATAGCTCGTTCGATTTAATCATCAGCCTTTCTCCCGAAGCTCAACACTCTGCAGTTGAGATGACCCGTACGATGGCATGCGATGTTGAATTCTGGCACACATTTGATCCAACGCTTATTGAAGGTAGCCGGGAAACGAGATTAGAAGCCTATCGACAGGTAAGAAACTTTTTGAAGAAGAAAATAGAGGAAAGATTTACGCTTGATCTAAAACCAAACCTGTAATGTCAATTTGTTAGTTTTACATTGTAAGAGCTTGGATAGAGGTTGTGCTTTTTAAACAGGGATTCGAGCGTTCCGTCTGTTTTTATCAGCTTGTAACCTTCACTTAGACGGTCAGCAATTATATCTGCATCGGCCCTTTTATGGCTAATAGCCGGATGAATATCTTCCAAAAACAATGTTTCCAGATAAATGATACTGTCAGCTTGATCCAATTTTTTTGTTTGCAGGATATAATTACCTAAAATATTGCCTGTGAAGAGAATATCAAAACGCTTCTCAATTAGCATCTTCATACCATTTGCCTCTTTGGGGTAAAAGACGAGTTTGATGTCATCATCAATTAGCCCCTGTAATACCTTTGTATAGGCCCCACCTTTTAGTGCGCCAAAAGTGTACTGTTTAAGTTCTTTTAACTGTGTAAGCTCTATCTGGCTGTCATTTCTAACAAATAATCCAACTTCAGTAACCCAAAACGCTTGATCGGTATAGGTTACCCAGTCTTGGTTATCGGCGATGAAAGTCGAGCATGATATGCCATCAATCTCACCAGTTTTTGTTAAAGCAACCAATCTGTTCCATGGCAAAATCAGGTGTTCAATGTCGTAACCTACACGTTGCCCGGCTGTTTTTAATATATCAACAAAAAGTCCATGGTTTTCTTGTTTGCTATCAACAAGGGGGGTCCATTCATTGCAGGCAAGAACAAGCTTTTCAGCTTTTGCTGGAAAACAAAGCAAAAGTAGGACGCATAGGGTCGATGCGAAGCGTATGCCCATACTTGTCGTTTCCTCCCCCTCCAGAATAAAAGAAACTCAATGCCATATACTATACATAAAAGCTTAACAATTCCCATTGGTCAGTAAAGCTTTTTTGCTAATTTTTCATTAGATGTTGGTTGCTGGTGAAGGTCATTGTTTGGAAGCAAGAATTTTGTTATCTAGCCAGAGTGCTTATTTAAGAGCACTCTTCACCTTGTTTCCTGTTTATAAGGTCGAACTTGTTCTGCGTCTTAAAGTTAAGAATTGTATAGTCTATGAAATTATTTTCTCGTCAGTCTTCAGCTACATTTGTATTGGCATCAGGGTCTCCGCGCAGGCGGGATTTACTGGAACAATTAGGGGTTAAGCCAGATGTAATTGATCCTGCAGATATTGACGAAACGCCTAAAAATCGAGAGCTTCCTCTTGATTATGCGAAGCGAATTTCTTTGGAAAAAGCTATGCTGATATCTGGACGGCATGATGGTGCTTTTGTTCTTGCTGCCGATACGGTGGTTTCCGTTGGGCGGCGAATTTTGCCCAAAGCAGAAGATGAGCACGATGC
Organism: uncultured Kiloniella sp.; assembly: GCF_937128705.1. Lineage (GTDB taxonomy): Bacteria > Pseudomonadota > Alphaproteobacteria > Kiloniellales > Kiloniellaceae > Kiloniella. The sequence continues at coordinate 12,660 of NZ_CAKZMP010000011.1, forward strand.
GCGTGATTGTTTGTCCTTACTTTCTGGGCGTCGTCACCGTGTCTTGACTGGCCATGTTCTTGTACTGCCGAATGGTGATGTAATAAAAAAAGTTGTGACAACGGCTGTAAAGTTCAAGCGTCTTCACCAGAACGAAATTGATGCATATATAGATTCCCAAGATTGGCAAGGGAAGGCGGGTGGTTACGCAATCCAAGGGGGGGCAGCTGTATTTATTCCTTGGATAGGCGGGTCGTACACAAATGTTGTTGGGCTATCGTTACCAGAAGTCGCAAACATGTTGGTTGGGAATGGTTTTTAAAGCTGTATGACAAATGAAATCTACATAGATTATCTTCCGGGATTAATTCGTGCTGCACGTTTGGTGGATGAAAAACTGGAAGATGTCCTTGTTATACGGTCTGATAAGCCTCAAGTCGTTGGAAATCAATTTGTCGGTCGTATTGTTGGAATAGATAAAGGTTTGGGGGCTGCTTTTGTTGATGTTGGGTTGTCGCAACCAGGTTTTTTACCTCTTCAAGATATCCCGAAATCGCTTGGTGGCCAGTCGGTTAGTGAGGGAACGTTTCTGTGTGTTGAAGCTGTAAGAGAGGCTTTTGACGGTAAAGGTGTACGCTTAAAAGCTCGGTTACACGACAATATTCCTGCAAAAGTACAAGTTTTAAAGACGGTTGATAGGCTTGGTGAATGGATCTTGCAACAGAAAGAACCGATTGAGTTTATAGAGGTAACTGATGCTGGGATTGCCCAAAAGATCAAAAGCTATCTTGGTGGGGGGGGAGCTAACCTGATCAGTATTAAACATTCAGCCGAGCGACCAGATCTTTTCGACGTTGTCGGAATCGAGGAACAGATAGAGCATATACTCGAAACTGAAATCCCACTTCCTTCTGGGGGAAATTTGCTCATTGAACAAGGCCGGACGTTAACCGCGATTGATGTTAATAAAGGATCAATGCAGCATAATGGTGGGGCTGAAGCGCTTCATTATCAGCTTAATCTTGAGGCCGCAGATGAAATCGCTCGACAATTGAAGCTCAGAAATATCGCAGGACGTATTGTCATCGACTTTCCTTACATGAAGTCCACTGATCATAGGAAAAAACTACAGGCAAGTTTTAAGTCTCAGCTCAAAGCTGATAGCGTTGGGCATAAGTTACTGCCGCTTTATATGACTGGCTTACAGGAGTTAACCAGGAAGAGGGCGGGATTGAGCTTGCAGGATTTACTGCTTAGGCCTGTTGGTATCGGTAGGTTAGGGCACGAAAAAGATCCAGCTATCGTCGGCCTAGAAGGATTGAGAAGGTTTTGGGCGGAAAGTATGCGGAACAGGCAAGTTGGATCATCAATTGTCGCTTCTCGTAAAGTCGTGCAATCATTGAGTGGCTGCGATGCTTTGCCGTATATTGAAGAAAAAATCGGGAAAAAGATCAGCCTGTCTGTCGACCCTGAATTAAGTGCTGATGATCGTGTTGTGTTTGAATAGAACCTTGTGTGAAAGATAATGCCAAAGAAAAGTCTAAGTAAATTGTTGTGTCCAGTGTGCCGAGGCGAGGTGGCTGATAAATACAAGCCGTTTTGCTCAAAACGTTGTGCTGATGTTGATTTGAATCGCTGGCTTGATGGCGGCTACCGGATTCCTACAGAAGAACGGCCGATAGGCAATGTTGATGATGATGAAATATTGTAATTAAACGTTTGAAAATATAAGAAAATTCTCTTTTTTTACATTTTCTTTGTAATAGGGCTGGACAGAGCCTGAATCATTTTCTATAAGCCCTTCATCGGCGGCCAACGAGTTTGGCAAGCCCACGGTGCCCAGATAGCTCAGTTGGTAGAGCAGCGGACTGAAAATCCGCGTGTCGGTGGTTCAAATCCACCTCTGGGCACCACTTTAACTCTCTCAAATATTTTATCATCGTATTTATCAATATTGATTTTCTGTTGATTTGTTGGTCTGCGCCCTAATCTCCATCGATTGTTCGCAAGGTTAAGCCGAGCTTTTCAAAGGAAATCTTTGATTGTAATCTTCAAAATCAAAATTAATCCGTTCATTCTGCGTCTCGTATGCTTGGTTAAAAGGTTAACCTTTAGTATTCTTTAGTTATGCGAAGTCTTTAGGGTTATTATGCATAACTCCATAGTTCAGATGTATTTATTGGTGGTTTATATTGTCCTTAATTCCTTATTTGTGGGCTTTAGAACGCCAAGGAGCTGTAAGGAATACACCCTCTAAGGGATTTGATATGAACGGAAAACACCAATAGGGTGTGAAAAGTTCATGAAAAACCACAATTGAAACTTGAAGGTATTTGGTTTTTGGTATAGCTTCTGCGATGAACAACAGATTTTTTCCATAAAATGTATGGGCAATCGTGAGTAAGCGTTTACCGCCAAATCTTATGGAGAGAATTCGGGTGTGGTTTTTTTGCAACAGGCTTGCTTAAATGGCCCTGGTTTCTATTGGATTCTTGACATTGGAGACCAGTGGATTGTAAAAGAACCACAGTATTCTATTTGTTGGTTATGAATTAGTCATTTTATTTGCCTGTGATTCGTCAATGAACACAGGGAAGCATCGGGGGAAAAATACCAATGCGCCAGTTGGGTAAAACATTGGCAGTTAGCTTTAAAACCGTACTTCTAGCAAGTGCGTTAGCTGTGCCAGCTATGTCTTCTGCTCAGGCAGTCACACTGCAAGAAGCAATTACACAAGCTCTTGCAACGAACCCGGATATCGGGGTTGTTGCTCACAACCGTGAGGCTGTAGACGAAGAACTTCGTCAGGCACGTGGCCTTTACCTCCCGCAGATTGATCTTTCTGCTGGTGCCGGAATTGAAAGCAACGATGATTCAACATCTCGTGCTGGCGGTGGTACTGGTAAGCACGATGTGATTAATCCTACTGATGCTTCAATTACCCTTCAGCAGCGTATCTTTGACGGTTTCGAAGCTGGTGCTACAGTTGAACGTGAGAAAGCCAGAGTCGAATCTGCTGCTAACCGCGTTCAAGAAAATGCTGAATTCCTCGCTCTTGATGCAATTGGCGCGTATCTTGAAGTTTTGAGACAGCGTGAATTGCTTGATTTGGCTAAAAACAACCTACAGATTCACATTGATATTGTTGCTAACCTGCAAGAGCGTCTTGCTGGCGGCGGCGGTAGCCGTGCAGATGTTTCTCAGTCAGAGGCGCGTGCTGCTCGTGCAAGAAATACACTAACAACAACTTACAACGATTTGCGTGATGCGGAAGCTAACTATACGCGTATTGTTGGTCACTTCCCTGAAGATCTGGATACGCCTGAAGCGTTTTCATCTGAGCTGCCTGGTGGTTTGGACGAAGCTGTAGATTTGGCTGTGAACAGCAATCCTACAATCCGTATCTTTGAAGCTGATGTTCGTACTGCTGAGGCGGAAGTTGAACTCTCTGAAGTTCCTTTCTACCCTTCAGTAAATCTTGAGGCCTCAACAGAACATCGCGATGAGTTCGATGCAACTCCGGGTTCATACGAGCAAAACAATTCAGTAATGCTTCGCTTGCGTTGGAACCTTTTCCGCGGTGGTATTGATCGTGCTGCAAGACAAGAAGCGTTGGCTCGTTTGTCTGAAAGCAAGAACCAGCGTTACAGCTCTGTTGTTGATGCGCAACGTGAAATGCGTCAGTCTTGGTTCGCGCTTGAATCAAATCGTCAGTCTGTAACTGATCTTGCTTCTTCTGTTCAGTACAACACAGAAACACGCGATTCTTATCGTGACCAATTTGATGTCGCACAGCGTACATTGCTTGACGTTCTCGATGCAGAAAATGAACTCTTCACTTCTCGTGGACAGTTGATCTCTGCAATGACGAATGAGCAGCTTGCTTCGTATCGTATTCTTGCTCTTAGCGGTCAGTTGATGACTAATCTTGGTGTGCAAGCGCCAGAGCAGGCACGTGTTGATCACAAGTCATGGGCTGATGGTCTGATCGAATAATCTCTACTGAGAGATTGTTGGTAATTAAAGGGCGCCTGATTGGGCGCCCTTTTTTTGTGTTGTTTATATCGCTGTGTGTGGCGTTGTCATTTTCCTTATGAGAACGCCACAAATTAAAAGCTATTGTTTGTTTTTTGTATAGTGTGTGAAAATGTGAGTTGTTATTTACAATAAATGCTATATATAGCAGAAACGTTATGTAAAATTATTCTTTTTGAGCTTGCGAGTAGAGATGAGTACCAACGTAAAAGATACTACGGCTGTTGGTGCCGTGAAAAATAAACAGGGGCCATTGGTTTCTGATGATTTTTTCTATTCTGCTTTTGAAACCTCTTTCGATGATAAGGTGGATATTGTGTCCCTTCATCTCGATGATCTTTTGCCAGATGAATCTGGTGCCGTTGTTCTTTTTGCTGGTGAATGTAACGAGATATTTTTAGAAGCCGGAGAACTTTTGGTGTCATGTGGTGTCGCCAGTTCACATGTTACGGCTTCTGGTATCGACGTAACCGGGCTTAATGTGTATAGCTTTGCCAGCGGTTTGACCCTCTATAGCGAAGGCGAAATTACAATCCAAACCGGGATGTGATTTTTCTCCAGTAGGTACGGGATTCTTTCTTTCAAGGTGCCTTTCGCTGATCTTAAACCATAATTTTTATAAGGCTGTCCGAAGTCATGCTTGTTTGGGGGCAGCTATTCTTGGTGCGCTTGCGATCCAGATAACGAGGTATTGTTTCTTGTGATTAAATAGGCTGGCACGGACCATTCTTGCCTGTGCGGTTATCACTTTACCGGGGATCATTCTTATTATTCTGGCATCTATATGGTTTATCTGAAGGGATAAGAGTTCGCTTAAGCTGTCCTTCAGTAAGCCTTTTGTTCTTAGCTGGAATAATTTGTTTATGGTTGTGCCTTCCAAAGCATGTTTGTCTTCACCTAGCCAGCTGTAAAATGCATTGTTGCTGGATACGATTGTCATGTCTTGGGCAATAAGTGCTGCTGGGCTGGGGCTTGCATTGATGATGGATACGAGGGTGTCTTTATGTGTATCTACTTCAGCCGACGCTAATTGACGTTCTGCTGATACCATGCAGAACACTCTTAAAAACGATGAAAAATTTGGGCCTTCGTAAATTGTTTCTAGTTTACCAATGAATTTACCAACTTTAAGCTCATGCTCATTGGCAACAGCTTCGAGGGCGCGCCAGAAAACAGGCTCTAACCTGATGGAATAGCGCTTCTTATTGTATTGCACGATCCTTGCTTTTGGGGCTTGGTCTGCAAAGTTAACTGGAAGAATGGGTTTCGGCATGTTCCCTTATTTAAATAAAGCCAGTTATATATCTCTTGTAAGAGGGATAAGATACAGGATGTCGTAAAAACATTGTAATTCAATATTGGTATAAACTGGCGTGAAAAGTATTAGGGAAGCATTATGTCGTCGTTTTGTCCTACGATTCCGCCAAGGTCTGTAAGCTTGCTTCTTAATGAGTACCGTTGAGAAAGCTTTCGTTGGGCGGCTTTCGGTAGATCAGTCATCATGAGTACACGTTTATCGATTAGAGTTGTGATCAGATCTTCCAAAACGCGGATCATTTCGAAGTCGGAAGCTACGAGCTCTTGGTGTATTTCGCCTTCTTTTCCGTCTTGTTGTTGTTGTCCCATTTGTACCAGAAAGGCCGTGAGTTCAGGATTGTCAGTTTCCAAAAATTCGTTTGCTGTACTTGTTTCTTCCTGATGGATGCTGGTAATTTTTCCATCGTGTGATCGTGATACGTAAGGCATAAATTCTCCAGCGGGCGAGTGATAATCACGACCCTCATCTAAAATTGCTAAACGGGTAACCTTCCTTAATGGAGGGTCTCTGTGCTTAAGGTAGCGATAAATGGTTAATGACAGGTAAGTAATTGTCTTTCTGATGGAAAATACTTCGCTAAACGGTAATGCGAGTACGTTTTAATCTGGCTAAAGCGGCCCGACAAGACTTTGGCCTTGTTAGGGTCACATTTTTATCGATAGTCATCAATATACTATCATTGCAGGCACTGTGGTGTGTTATGTTTGTTGTTGTGTAATAATGAAGGGGATTGAGATGGTAAAGTTCGTAAGTAAAATTGTTTTTTTCTTGGCCGTGTTGATTGCAGGTTTCTCTGTGTCCGCGAATGCAAGACCCTTAACCGGGGTGCAGGATATTAAATTAAATATTTCACCCCTGGGGCATTATAGCAAACAGTGTGGGCTGAGTAGAGAGGCGTTTGAGCGTGCTTTATTGGGGGGGATTCCCGAAGGCGGTATTCGTCTGAGTAATTCATCGTCTTATTGGCTGCATACTCGGGTAACGACAGTCATTTTTGAAAAGACCAATTGCGTCAGTAACGTTGAGGTCACGTTGTACGCAAACACGCGCTATTACAATCCGGCTACCCAGCAGGAGCTTTCTGGGCGTGTAGAAGTGTGGCGGGCTGGTGGATTATACAGCTCTGTAAATGACAGTCATCAGGTTCAGGTTAATAGCGCATTGAGAAAGGTTGGACGCAAGCTACACGAGGCTTGGAAAAAAGATCAGCAGTAGGTTGTTATCGAAAATTTTCAGAAAGTTTTTTTTCGTAAATATTCGTGATTTAAATTTTGCTTAATAAGCTGATCTATAAAATGGTGATGTTATTTTTATTAAAATGACTTTGTTCTCATATATTTATGGGGCGATATTTATAGAGTGTTTTTGAAAGGTATTACATGGACGATAAGGCATATGATATTCCGAAGTTTTATCACGATGATGATTTTATGGACTCTGGGGATGCTCGACCGTTAAGAATTCTTTCTGAGTATTTTGGTCCGCAAAATCGATTTGAAAAATTTAACGTTGAAGACACAATAGTTTTTTTTGGTTCTGCCCGTATTAAGTCAGAGGAAGAAGCTCTGGCTGCGATGGCCGAGGCTAAGCGTTCCGGAAAGGGTTTACGTAAGGCTGAGCAAATGATGAAGGTCTCCAGGTATTATGAGGAGACGCGTGAATTAGCACGACGTTTTACGGAGTGGTCCAAGACTTTAACGAATGATGAGCGCCGTTTTGTTGTCTGCACGGGTGGTGGCCCTGGGATTATGGAGGCAGCTAATAGAGGTGCTTCGGAAGGTAAGGGGATTAATGTAGGTTTAAACATTTCATTGCCTTTTGAGCAAAGTGAAAACCCCTACATTACGCGAGAGTTGGCTCTGGAGTTTCATTATTTCTTTATGCGTAAGTTCTGGTTTATCTATCTGGCCAAAGCGGTTCTGGTGATGCCAGGGGGGTTTGGTACGCTTGATGAATTCTGTGAATTGCTAACACTTATCCAAACCCAAAAAATAAAAAAGAAGATGCCAATAGTTCTCTTTGGGTCTGAATATTGGAACAAGGTGGTGAATTTTGAAGCGCTTTGCGAGTTTGGCACCATAAGCGAAGAAGATCTTGATCTCTATCTGGTTACAGATTCTAAGGATGAGGCTTTTGAGTATGTCACCAAAGGGTTGTTAGAGCATGCGTTGGAATCCCCCGGACCAATGCTCTGAGATGCAATTGAGTTAAAAGGTTGTTTACAGGCCTCTTCTTAGAAGGGGCCTGTTTTTTATAAAGGTGCTTTTATAGAGCGCGCTATTATCATTGGTGTTGTTGCGGAATGAATATTTTTATACATAGGTTTTAGTTATAATATTCATATATAATATCGATTTGATGTATGTTAAATATCACGTCACAATATAAATAATTCTTTTATTTTGACGTAAATACTGTTTCGAATTCAACTATGAATGTATAAATGTTAGGAAAATGGTGTATATAGATATAATTTTGTTGATATTGTGTTGTTAATGCCACATTTTATTGTTATGAAAATATTTCTATATTGTGACACTTTTGTGAAATTGATCTTGTCTGCAAGAGGAGCTTAAAGCTACAAATACTAATTCTGGAATGATCTGCCACAGGGTAGGTGTGGTGCTGCGTTATTCGCGGGTAGTATTCTGTAACCAAAAAATCATTGAATGAGGTAAGTATAAGCGTGTCTGGTTTTGACCTTTTGTTAAAAATAGCTGGTGGTGTTGCTCTTTTATTGTGGGCGACAAGAATGGTGCGCACGGGTGTGTTGCGTGCATATGGCAGTCAGCTTCGCCGATTTTTAGGATCGGCCACTAAAAACACGCTTTCTTCATTTGGTATGGGCATCGGTATGGCCGGTATCCTGCAAAGTTCCACGGCAACGGCATTACTTACAGTTGCTTTTGCAGGAAAAGGATTAATCGCGATTGGGCCTGCTTTGGCAGTGATGCTGGGGGCAGATGTCGGTTCTACGCTTGTCGTACAAATACTTTCGCTGGATATTTCCTGGTTATCACCAGTATTGATTTTAATAGGATTTGTTTGTTTTACCACAAGACCAACAATGACACTTCGCCACTTGGGGCGCGTGTTTATTGGGCTTGGCTTGATGCTGCTTTCACTGAAGCTGGTGGTTGGTGCTTCTGAGCCAATGCGTGATAGTGTGGTTTTGCAAAACATTCTGGCTGCTTTGTCCGAAGCCCCGTTGTTTGCCGTTATTTTGGCTGCTTTAATTACCTGGATCACGCATTCGTCGGTGGCAATGGTTTTATTGATAATGTCGTTGAGTGTCGCTGGGGTCGTTTCCGCTGATTTGGCTCTGGTTCTGGTCTTAGGGGCAAATGTCGGTGCTGGTATTGTTCCTATGGCCTTAACAATGTCAGAAACGCCAAAAGCTCGACGTATACCCATGGGGAATATGCTCTTTCGATTTGCGGGTGTTCTTATCCTTTTACCATTGATGGAAATTATCACGCCTTATGTTGCAGAATTGAGTGGCACAGATGTCGGTCGTCAGGTGGCTAATTTCCATACGATATTTAACATCGGGCTTGCGATTGTCTTTCTGCCTCTTGTTGGTGTGATGTCGAGCTTAATGGAACGCGCTTTACCCGAAGGTGTTGGTACTGATGATGATCTTAAGCCAAAATACTTGGATAAGAGTGTTATCAATACTCCAACAGTTGCTGTGGCATGTGCTACCCGTGAAGTCCTGCGTTTGGCAGATGTTGTCGAAGAAATGTTACGTAAATGTATTGGTGTCTTTGAAACAAATGATCCCGTATTACTTCAAGAAGTTAGCAATGCAGATGATCAAGTTGATGAACTTCACGAAGCAATCAAATTATATCTCACGCAGGTCAGTGTGAGTGAGTTGGATGAAGATACAAGTGCCCGGTGTGTCGAGCTGATTTCATTTACGACCAACCTAGAACACATTGGGGATATCATTGATAAAAATTTGCTTGAAATAGCAAATACCAAAATTAAGAAAAGAATTGAATTCTCTGACCAAGGTTGGATTGAGTTGGTCGAGCTACATCGCATGGCATTGGACCAGATGCAGCTGGCGATGACGGCTTTTGTATCTGGTGACGTCGATATCGCCAGACAGCTTATTGCTGGTAAAGAGAAGTTCAGGGATATGGAACAACGTGGTGGAGACAAGCACCTCGATCGGCTGAGGGAAGGCCGCATTGAATCAATTGAATCCTCAGCCTTGCATATCGACATGATCAGGGATTTAAAACGAATAAATTCACATTTAACATCAGTTGCTTATCCCATTTTAGATGCAAGTGGTGAATTACATGAA
>NZ_CAKZMP010000012.1 GCF_937128705.1 uncultured Kiloniella sp.
ATGTTATCTGTGTCGGTGGTAGCTGGCTCGCCCCGAAAGATCTGGTCGCTGAAAAGAACTGGTCCGCGATCACACAAATCGTTCAGAAAAGTATGGCCGCCGTTCGCTAAAGCCTGAGCACTTATATGTCTGGGGCAAAATAAAAGCGTTATCCAACCATTAAAGATTGCGCCCGAACTGAATCTTTATCTGCTTTAGCGATGTCTCCAAGGCCATTGTGGGCGCGGGCAACATAGTTCCAGTTTTGAATCATAAAGTCATACACAGCAAGATATGGAATTGGGTTCACACCCTAGTATGATTTAACTCTAAGCAATCAATCAAAAAGCCTTCATCCTTGCCCACAAAATCAGGCTTGAGCATTAATGTTTTCTTTGCTTTGACAGCTTTATTTTCATCATCAAAAACGCCTAATGTCTTAACGCGCTCGCGAAAATCATCAACTTCTTCAACGTGATACAAAACATATAATTTTTCCATACAAAATTACCTTTTTGTTATAAGAGACTTTTTTATCACCATTTCAATATTTGTAACTATATCTTCCCATTTTATAATTTCACCTAAAGCTTTATCTTCGCGCTGTTCAGTTTCAATATTATATATTTCGTACTCAAAATAATATTTGTCTTCCCAAATATAAATCGCTCCTACATGGCTCTTAGTTTCAAGTTCAATGTATGTCCGATATATATCATCATTACGTATTTCGGGAAGTTTTCTTAATAGATAATCATCGCCCCCACCAAGAGTTATCTGGCAATCTGGATATTTTTCAGAAAAGTCCTGAACAATTTTAAATATCTTTTCACGAAATTCCATAACACTATCTCTAATTGAATATTACCACTTAAATTTATCTTCTATATGTTTAATATTACAGGCTCCTGTTAACCCTAAGGGAGATTTGCCCTTCTTCACCTGTACCTAGAACGCTGACTGTTTAGGCCAGGTATTGTATACCAACCATTAGTATCAGTTGACTGCAACTCCATAAAATCAGAGCGTTTAGTAGTTAGCCTTTAACCTGCCATCAACGATTGTGCCCGTGCCGCAGCTTTATCAGCTTTTGCAATATCGCCCAGTCCTTTGTGAGCGCGGGCAACATAGTTCCAGTTTTGAACGGACGTGGTTTTCAATGCGCAGCGCTCCTTCGCCAATTGTAGGGCATTGATCACAAAGAGCAACAAAGATGCTGTCAGTATCTTCACCGAGAATAAGCCCCCCGGCCCCTTTGAGGAAGCTGACATTAAAGCGTTCGGGATAGAGTGCCTCTGGGGAAATCTTCTTTCCTCACCAGCGGATAATCCAGCAGATACGACAGAACTTCCGCCAGATCCCGCTCGGCCACCAAGCCCAGTTTTGGAAGCAAATAGATAATGGTCAATCAAAGCCTGTAATTATTATTTCCTCGACAAGAACATCTCAATGTCATTAATAGCATCCTCGACTGTGCTTCTCATTTTAGGTCTTATCTGAACGAGTCCTTGCAACTTTTTTACAACCTTATCTTTGTCAAGATTTCTTGAAATCCTTGCAATATATCCTAGTCCATTGATAGCAGCTTTAGCTACCCATTCATCTTCGTCATTAATAAACTCAAGATACTTTTCTTGAGCCCATCTCCAATCATCTAATTCGCTTAAGCTTAATAAAAGCAAACATAATTCTCGGCCTTTAACTTTATCTAGCTGAGACAAAATTTCGATTTTCTTTTTTTTGGGAATAGGCTGATATTGTCTCACTGGATTAGTTTTCCTTTTTAATTAACAAACCCACCTTTTCGCAAGGCTGATTGTTGCTTTTGCGTTAGCTCACCCCATTCGACTTGATAACCATGATATTTACCTTCTTCGTGTGGTGCAAACACATCAAACTCGCCTGTCTCAGGATGCACACCAACTAACCTATCTGAGTTTTCTGAAAATTCAATCGCGTCTTCTAGTTTCAATTCAGAAGGTGAGATCCAGGAAGGAAAGCGGGTAAGTAATAAAAAAGCCCGCATAATACGGGCGTGATTTCTACTCTTCATCCATTAATGAACGATATTTTCGAAATACCTTAATAGCTTTAGGATCATCGTCCAATAATCGTTCATAAAAGGATATATCCTTAGACCATTCCTCAAAAACTAATAAAGAAGTTACTTCACCATTTGGATAACTGATATAAGATAGTCTCCAAAATGAAGACTGATGCCCATCAACAATACTAAATAGTTCTGCAGGGTAAGGAGTTGGATACTCATCATCTTCATCTAGGCATAGATAAAACCAAGGAGAATTATCCCTAAATATAATACCATATACACAGTACTCTTTGCTTTTCTCTATGTTTAACACCCCATCGGATAATCGAATATATTTTTTCAAACGATCAATAGTTGAGCTATTATCTAACTTAAGAATATTATTTATTTCACATAACACTTTCATAAGGGACCTATCTTATACTTGCCTCATCTACTGCTTTCTCAATAGCTTTATTAACCTCATTTGCGACTTTAGCAACTGTAGCCGTTCTTGCACTTCCATTCCCGATAACAGATCCCGCACGTGATGCGGCATCTGTATAGTTTCCTCTAATAATGCTAATTGTTGCATTTGTTAAATCGACAACAATACCTATGGCAGGAGCTTGACCTGCAACGGAGAGAATATCTTGTGATTTATTCAAACTCTCGGGTAATTCATCATAAAACCCTGTTGGATCTATATAGGAAAGAGCGTTATCCTGCCATCAGCGATTGTGCCCTTGCCGCAGCTTTATCTGCTTTTGCAATATCGCCCAATCCTTTGTGGGCGCGAGCAACGTAGTTCCAATTCTGAACAGATGTGGTTTTCAGCGCACAGCGTTCGTTCGCCAGCGCCAATGCGAGATCATAGCGTTTGGACCTCAAGGCTGCTTCCAAAAGGGTCCAGCCAATGATATCTCGCTGTGCATGACTTCCGCCCAGACGGTGTGTCCGATAGCGCACAGCCAACAGACGATCAACACAGCTGTTGTAGTTTTCATTCTCGAAATCTTGTAACGCCTGGCAAAATGGAAGCCCAATTTCACGGCTCATGGCCGTATTGGCATCGGTTGCATGATCAATATAGCGTTCATTCGCAGTAAGAAGTTTTTGCGCCGCGTCGGTACGGCCGTCAGAGACAAAGGTCATCATGGCATGGACATCATTAAAGGCATAAAGCGTGTCAGAAGCACTTGGTTCCCACTTATCGGCTAGGGATGCCCAACGATCCCCGACATCAACACCAAGTAATTTCAGACGCCACAACAGTGCAGCGGCATCAAGCTCTTCGTACTTATCGACCGTTTGATGTGGTGTTCGCAGGTTATTGTCATAAACATCAAACACGCGGTCGATTTGGCCGATATCAAGGTGGAACAATGACAGATGCCACCAGAGATGATTGGCAAAATGGCTTTTTGACCAGCTTGGTGCGCGATCACGCATGAAGCTGATACCACCAGCCTGTCGTCCCTGCATTTCCATCACATGAGAAACAGAATGAACCGCATAGGGATTATCTGGCCGGATCGCCAGTGATAAACGTCCCATTTCTTCGGCCTGTAGATAGTCCGAATTTTCTTCCAGACCAAATGAATAGAACCCAAGAACGAATTCATAGCCCGGCATATCTTCGTCCCAAAGGGCAAAGACCCGCGCGACACAATCGCGTTGCCCCGCAACATCACCAAGTAAAACATCTGTAAGGTGGATCAATTGGAGCGCGAGAAGATCATAAGGATAGCGGGTTAAAACTGCTTCCCATTGTTGAACAGCCCCGTAAAAATCCCCTTCAATCCAAGCTTTTACAGCCCTGATATGTCCCTTTTCCCGATCATTGGCTTTATCCCAAAGCGCTTCGGCTGCATTCAAGGCAGCAACCATTCTTTTATAAATACGGGTTTCAAGAGTTTGGGTCAGCCAAGCCGCTTTGAAGCAATGGCCCATGATAAAATCGGGATGTTCTTTGAGAACCTTGTCAATTCGTCCGATGGCATCACCATAAAAAGACATCGCGCAAATATGTGCGTCTTCCATGGCATCGATTGCTTTCTGATCCCCATAGGAAACAGGAACACCACGAATATCTTTTAAGGCCACAAACCATCCCTCCAAATTTATAACTTATTTGCCTCGCCCGATTAAAATCCAGGCTTTGGTATCAATGAGGCTGAATCACCAGGGCTCTTCTCTTTAGATAGAAAAGAAGCCCTAGCTTACTCTTTTTTATGCCGTTTTGGTTTTTATGCCGTTTTTGGCATAACACTTACGTTACGACCACCCCCAGCAATTTCCAAAGCGTGATCGAGATCAGCGAGAATATCTTCTTCTTCTTCCAACCCGACGGACAGACGCACAAGGCTGTCTGTAATATCATATTTCAGACGCTCTTCTTCCGTATAGGTCGAATGGGTCATCGTTGCCGGATGCTGGATAAGTGTTTCCGCATCACCAAGGCTCACCGCACGAACAATCATCTGACAGGCATCAATCATCTTCTGCCCCATATCCAGACCACCCTCTAGCTCGAAGGCAATCATACCACCAAAATCAGACATCTGTTTTTTGGCAACATCATGCTGTTCAAAACTTTCAAGGCCCGGGTAGTAAACCTTGTTGACCAGCTTGTGGTCTTCGAGATAACGCGCAACGGTCTTAGCCGTTTTACAATGACGATCCATACGCAAGCTCAGGGTCTTCAAACCACGAAGAATAAGCTGTGCATCTTGTGGCGAAAGAACCGCACCCGTCATGTCTTTTAGACCGATCAGGCGAATGTCATGCATAAGCTCGGCAGAGCCAACAATAGCACCCGCCATCAAGTCCCCATGCCCGCCCAGATATTTTGTTGCAGAGTGTACAACCAGATCAGCCCCAAGCTCGAGCGGACGCTGTAAATAAGGGCTGCAATAGGTATTATCGACAACAACGGTTGCATTCTTGCTATGTGCGACCTTTGAAATTGCTTCGATATCAACGATACGCATGTTGGGATTTGCCGGGGTTTCAAAATATACGACACGGGTCTTATCACTGATTGCATCTGCCAACTTTGCAGGATCAGTCAGATCAACGTGACGGATTTTAACACCAAAACGTTCCAGCCCATGGTTAAAGAACGTGAAAGTACAGCCATAAAGGGTACGATCAACGATAACTTCATCACCTGGCTTCACGAGTGTCCAAAAAACCGATGTAATCGCGCCCATCCCAGAAGATGTCACCAGAGCAGCTTCACCGCCTTCTAAAATGGCCATACGTTCTTCGAGCAAGGCAAGTGTCGGGTTCGAAATACGGCTATAGATATACCCCCCCTCTTCTTCCGCAAAACGGCGACCACCTTGGGCAGCGGAATCAAAAGCAAAGGTTGATGTCATATAAACTGGCGGGTTCAAAGCCCCCTGATGATCCAAAGGGTTATAGGCATGATGAATTGCACGGGTTGCAAAGCCTTTTTTACCAGCAACATCAGACATTTGTTTCTTCTCCCAGAATGAAGCATTTGTTATCCCCATATAAGAGCAACAGTCGTGCCAACAAATAAAATCGTTCTAAATCAATCAGTTAACTCCATGGCACATATATTAATGTAAAATATTCCTTACACCTTTAATACAACCAACTCTTTGTTTCCTTATTATCTTTGATTTTTAAACAAAAATATGATGTAAATATATTCTTACGTAAGGAATTTTTTACATGCGCTTACAATTAAAGGGTGATAACCGATTAGGAATCACCTATGAAGTTTTGAATGTTCTGGTTAAATCCGGGCTAGATATCCGTAATATGGAAGTAA
Source organism: uncultured Kiloniella sp. (assembly GCF_937128705.1). GTDB lineage: Bacteria > Pseudomonadota > Alphaproteobacteria > Kiloniellales > Kiloniellaceae > Kiloniella. Next base: position 5,814 of record NZ_CAKZMP010000012.1, read on the forward strand.
CAACACACTTCATCTATATGGACATTCCTGCCCTAAGAAAATCGGAACTTGAAACACTGACCTCTGCGGTAAAGTCAGTGCCGGGAATTCACGAGGTCAGCGCTATTGATCTTTTGCCCACAGAACGCAGACGCTTACAGCTTCATGCCGTGTTATCCAGCTTACCAGAACCCGTCATCGCAATTGACACGAACGGCTATATCACCCAAGCAAACGAAGCCGCCCAAGCGATCACGAAGCAAACAGAAGCCAAATTGCGCAATGCCTCACTGGATACTCTATTGCAAACGCCATTGATCGCAACCCTACAACAATCTGCGTTTCACATAACGGAAACCGAGGCCGTGTTAGGTGGCGAAACCTACCTGATAAGAGCAGAACCAATCACGTCAAAAGAAAAATCAGACAGTAAAATATCAGGAAGCGTTCTCATTTTCCTAAGACCGGCACAGCTTGGTCGCGCCTTTAGCGCATTAGACACACGACAAGCAACCCGGGGCTTTGATGCCATCCTTGGCGAAACGGAAATTATGCAGAACATAAAGGGGAAAGCCCTACGGCTTTCAAAGGTCGATGCCCCCCTTCTCATTCTGGGTGAAACGGGAACAGGTAAAGAGCTTTTTGCCCGCGCATGCCACGAAACCAGCAATCGCAACAGAAAACCCTTTCTTGCCCTGAACTGTGCCGCCTTACCGGAAAGTCTGGCCGAAAGCGAATTGTTCGGCTATGCCCCCGGTGCCTTTACGTCTGCTGTAAAGGGCGGCAAACCCGGCCTTCTGGAACTCGCAGACACGGGCACGCTCTTTCTTGACGAAATTGGTGAATTGTCACCCTACCTTCAGGCAAAATTGTTGAGGTTTTTACAAGACGGTATCTTCAGGCGTGTGGGGGGCACAAAAGAAATCAAAGTAAATGTCCGGGTCATTAGTGCGACCAATCGACATCTGGAAGACATGATTAAAACGGGGGCATTCCGGGAGGATCTCTATTATCGCCTCAACGTCTTATCTATTACTCTGCCACCGCTAAGGCTAAGAAAGGGTGACATCCCCCTTTTGACGCAACATTTCACAAACAGAGCATCAAAACAGGTCAACTGCCCACCCCCCAAAATCTCACATGAACTTCTTGCGCTACTTAAAAATCATCCTTGGCCCGGCAATATTCGCCAGATGGAGAATGCTATTTTTAGGGCCGTGTCACTGTGCGAAGGCACAGAACTCACAACTGCAGACGTAGAATTCTCCAATTCACAGCCATTGAAATCACCCCATGGTTCAGAGCTAACATACGATAATATTACCAACTACAAAGAAGCGTTAGAAGCATTCGAAAAGGAACTCTTCACAAACTTGTACCCACAACACCCAAGCAGCAGGAAGCTTGCAAAGGTGCTCGGGGTTTCCCACACGACTGTCGCAGAGAAACTAAAGAAATATGGGCTGACATAAAATCACCCTAAGGCCGAACAAATAAAGCAAAACGGTTAAGCTCACGGCCTGCGACAGAAAAGCGCGACTAAAACACTCAAGAATTAACAATCACCGTATCTTATTGTTTTTAATAACATAAAATAGAATTTATATTTTTCAGATAAATCCATCCATAGTTGCAACTTTTAATATGCGTTAATATTTCAGCTTGATAATACGGGCTGGAAAATTTGCAAAAACGTACCTTTGTCAAAATCAGGATACGTTTTATTTTTCTGGATGGTGGTACCACGCGCGTTATAAACGCATTCAATTTCCAAGTGATAAGTTTTCGAAAGAGTTCACTATGTTTATCAATAATTTCCAAATTAAACATTTGGGTATGATTTTTTCTGCAGTCTTACTCATTGTTGTCGGTGTCGTCGGAACCACTACTTACTTTAGCCACAAGGGTAATGAAGACATTAATCATCACTGGGACACTTTTCGCCAAATTGACTATAACAAGCAGCTTGCAATTACTAACTTACAGCACTCTCTTGGCTTTGGCGGGATGGTCCATCAATTTAAAAATTACGTTCTTCGCCAAGATCAAAATCGTATTACAAAAATCGATAATGCAATCAATAGGGCAAAAGAATCTCTTGGTAAGTACCAAGAATTAGGGGTAACAAAAAAAGAAACTGATGCCCTTAAAATGATTGCTTCTGTTGTTGATGATTATGCAAAAAAATTGACCGAAGCCCAAGCAATGGTTAAGGCAGGAAAATCACCTCAAGAAATTGATTCAGCGGTTAAAATTGATGATCAACCAGCCCTGGACGGTATTAATATTCTTAATGCCGCTATTCAAGAAGGGATTGATCTGAATACAGGATCGGTACGGCAATCAATCAACTTTGTTGAACGTTTGAATACCTTTGCCCTGACATCTGTTTTTGTCTTCCTTCTTTTTATGTCTGGTATGAACCTTTGGTGGAGCCGAAATCACCTCAACAAACCGATAACAGCTATCACCTCAGTCATGACACGGTTGGCAGATGGCGACCTTTCCATCACGGTACCAGCAATAGAGTGGAAAAATGAAATTGGACAAATGGCCCGCGCCGTTCTTGTCTTTAAAGAAAACGCCGAAAAAATTCACGAAATGGAAAAGAGACAAAAAGAAAGAGAAGAACAGGCCGAGCTTGAAAGAAAGAGCCTGATCAACAAATTGGCTGACGATTTTGAAAACCAGGTTGGTTCGACCATTAGAGAAGTCAGCAACGCCGCGACTGGCATGGAAGCATCAGCCCAACTTTTATCAACCACAGCGGAGAACACATCGCAACAGGCCACATCCGTTGCGGCGGCATCAGATGAAGCCGCCTCTAACGTACAGACTGTTGCTGCTGCTGCCGAAGAACTTTCAGCTTCTGAACGAGAGATTAATCGTCAAGTCGGCAGATCGTCAGAGGTCGTCGCCGGAGCTGTCAAGAAAGCAGATGGCGCGCACGATACCGTTGGAACCCTCGTCAGCTCGGTAGATGAGATTGGTAAAGTCATTGAGCTAATTACTGGCATCGCAGAGCAAACCAATCTTCTTGCGCTTAACGCAACCATCGAAGCGGCCCGTGCTGGCGAAGCCGGAAAAGGTTTTGCCGTTGTAGCAAGCGAGGTAAAAAATCTTGCCAATCAAACGGCAAAAGCGACCGAAGAAATATCCGGGCAAATTTCAAATGTTCAGTCCGTCACAGAAGATGCCGCAAAAGCTCTGGAAGCCATTGGAAACTCTATCCGTGAAGTGAATGAAATCGGCGATGCCATTTCCATAGCCGTTGAAGAACAAGGGGCTGCAACACAGGAAATCGCCCGAAATGTTGAGCAAGCATCTGCAGGAACCCGCGAAGTTTCCAGCAACATCCAGCACGTCAGGCAAGCAGCCGCAGATACAGGCGAGACCGCGAAAGAAATACTAAAAGCCTCTAGCAGTCTGTCACACCAATCTGTGAACCTTCAACAAGGACTGGATACTTTCTTGTCTCAGGTCCGTAATGGTTAAGTGCAATTATTAAAGATTGTACAAAAGACAAGACAAAAGGGCTGGTGTTTTTCCAGCCCTTTTCTATTCGCCTTAATAATTAGATATTCCCGCGATATTCGTTAAGTACCAACTTTCACGTCTTCCGGTTTATAGAAAATACCCAACATCAAGCTTTGGGCAATTCGTTCAGCCTTTTCCTGAATAAAGTCAGCAATTTCTGTCGTAAACAAATTCAAATTGGTTTCGCGAAAAAGCTCTAACCATCGGTCGAACAGATGTCTTTTAATACCGTCAACCTTCATATGAACCATCATCGGGTTTCCCTTATATTGACCAGATGTCAATAAAACCGAAGACCAGAAGCGACACATCGTCGCCAAATGAGGATCCCACCGATCACCAATGCTATTATTAAAGACGTCTTTTAACATCGGGTCTTTACGAACCCTGTCATAAAAGCTGTGCACCATAGTATGTATGGCTTCTTCTGTAATCTCTGTGTACGGCTGGTGCATTTAATCTACTCAATAAACAAACATTAAGATGATTATAATATATATCTTTAAAGTATGCGAATGGCAAAATTGTCGCAACAAAATGTTATCCAAATTCAAAAGGAAAACAACGCCTTTAAAAGTAAATTATTTTGTCTCTTTTGCCCTAAGAGCGTTTTTGGGCTACATAGTGTCGCGCAGGCGTCTGTACGCTTGCCAGTCTATATATAATTAATAATAAAACCCCGAAAATAATTGGGGTTATTGTTTATAACTTTTTGGGTTAATACCCTACTTTACCGGAGACGCACCGATATGACCCGTACGATCCTTAGTTCAGCGACCAAAGAGATCGCAATTGGTTTTGATGATCCTTTCTGTATTATTGGCGAGCGGATCAATCCAACAGGCCGTAAAAAGCTTGCAGAAGAAAT
>NZ_CAKZMP010000013.1 GCF_937128705.1 uncultured Kiloniella sp.
AGGAATTGGCACAAACCAACGGTGTTACCATTCGCCATTGGGTCAAGCCAAATAAACTGATTGGTGAAAATGGCAAGGTTGTTGCTATTGAATGTGAATATACTGAAAACAAAAACGGTTCTTTGTCTGGTACTGGCGAAACACTGACCTTGGCAGCTGATATGGTGTTCAAGGCAATTGGTCAGAACTTTGTCGCGGCGCCGTTGAACGGATCTGCCGAAGCAATTGAACTGGATAGTGGTCGTATAAAGGTGGATGAAAATCGCCGTACCAGCCTGGGCGATGTCTGGGCCGGGGGGGATTGTATTGCGGGTGGTGAAGATCTCACCGTCGCAGCAGTCGAGGACGGAAAGGTTGCTGCCGAAGCAATCAATGACGTGCTGAGCGCTTAACATAGTCGCTGGTTACTGCTTATCCCTATGGGAATATCAACGGTTTCATTGACTATTCCCGCTTTTACGACACTCCTTAATTTAAGGAACAAGAATATGGCTGATATTAGTTGCAATTTCCTCGGTATTAAATCTCCGAACCCCTATTGGTTGGCGTCTGCGCCACCGACGGACAAAGAATATAACGTCGTCCGTGCCTTCGAAGCTGGTTGGGGCGGCGTGGTCTGGAAAACCTTGGGCGAAGGCGATCCCGTTGTGAACGTCAATGGTCCGCGTTATGGTGCGATCCACGGACCTGATCGTCGCCTATTGGGGCTTAATAATATTGAGCTGATCACAGACCGTTCGCTTGAAACCAATTTGGAAGAAATCACCCGGGTCAAAAAGAACTGGCCTGACAGAGCATTGATTGTCTCTTTGATGGTTCCATGCGAAGAGCAAAGCTGGATTGACATTCTAAAGCGCGTTGAAGAAACAGGGTGTGATGGCGTCGAGTTGAACTTTGGGTGTCCGCACGGCATGTCAGAGCGTGGAATGGGGGCTGCGGTTGGTCAGGTTCCTGAATATGTTGAGATGGTAACACGGTGGTGTAAGAAACACTCTGATCTTCCGGTTATTGTTAAACTAACACCGAATATTTCTGATATACGTCAATCTGCACGGGCTGCTCATCGCGGCGGTGCCGATGCGGTTTCTCTGATTAATACCATTAATTCGATTGTATCTGTTGATCTTGATGCAATGGCACCTAATCCAACGGTTGATGGCAAGGGAACCCACGGCGGGTATTGCGGACCTGCTGTAAAGCCAATTGCGCTTAGCATGGTTTCCGAAATTGCCCGTGATCCTGAAACACAGGGATTACCTATTTCGGGTATTGGTGGTGTTACCACATGGAAAGATGCGGCCGAGTTTATGGCGCTGGGGTCTGGTTCTGTACAGGTTTGTACAGCGGCAATGACCTATGGCTTTAAGATCATCGAAGAACTGAATGCCGGATTATCCAATTGGATGGACGAACAAGGCTATGACAAGTTGGATGACTTTGTGGGCCGCGCTGTTCCGAATGTGACCGACTGGCAGTATCTGAACTTGAACTATATTGCCAAAGCCAAGATTGATCAGGATGCCTGTATTAAATGTGGCCGTTGTCATATTGCTTGTGAAGATACGTCGCATCAGGCCATTACTTCAATGGTTGATGGTGTGCGTAAATTCGAAGTGATTGATGAAGAATGTGTTGGCTGTAACCTCTGCGTCAGTGTGTGCCCTGTGGAAGATTGTATTACCATGGAGCAGATGACCGAAGGCAGTGATCCGCGGACCAACAAGCCTATCGATCACGATTATGCAAACTGGACAACACATCCAAATAACCCATCTGCGGCGAAAGCAGCAGAATAGATCTGGTAATTTTTATCTGACGCGTTATCTTTCGCGGCCTGATTTTTTCGGGCTAGAAAAGAATTATCGAGCCATTAAAGGAAGATAGCGTGTCAGTCAGATCTAACCCGGAAGCGTCAGCGCTAACCTCAAACTCTGATAATCAGACATCAAATAATCGAACAGCGCATGGTGCCATGTTGCTGTTCATCTTTTTTGTTAGCACTTCTTTTCCTGTCGGATCAGCGATAACGCATGCTCTTGATCCAAGTGCCCTGACATTTCTACGGTTTGTTATTGCTTCCAGTGCTTTTGGCCTATTGTTGTTGGTCAAAAAACAACGGCCGTGGCAGAAATCAGGGCTGGGGCCGCTTTTACTTCTCAAATATTTTTGGCTCGGTTTTCTGCTTGTTGTGTTTTTTATCACCATGTTCGAAGGTCTTCGTTGGGGAAGTGCGGTTAACCTAGGGGCCGTCTTTACTCTTATTCCAATGATGACTGCTGTTATTGCCTTCTTTTTGTTGGGGCAAAGAACAACTATTCGTTTGTGGGTTGGCCTGATTATCGCAGCTCTTGGGGCGATCTGGATTGTTTTCGGGGGTAGCATCGATAATCTGCTTAACTTTTCCCTTGGTAAGGGGGAACTAATTTTCCTAGTTGGATGTTTTAGTTACAGTGCCTATTCGCCGTTTGTCCGCAAATATCATGGTGGCGAAAACCTTTTGGTTCTGACGTTCTGGACCCTTATTGCTGGTATGATCTTGCTGGGCATCTATGGGTTTGATCAGATTCAAACAAGCCCTTGGGGGCAGCTTGATTGGACTATTTATGCGGCGATTGTTTATCTTGCGATATGCAACACAGCTTTTTCTTTTTATCTGCTGAAATTTGCAAGTTTTCGACTGCCCGCAGCTAAGGTAATGGCCTATACTTTTTTGACCCCTGCGATTGTCCTTGTCATTCAAAGCATCATTTCTGGTTCTGTACCCGATATTAAACTGATTATTGGTGTGGTTATTACAGCATCTGCAATGATTTTCTTGCAACGAAGTGCTGACTGACGGCTAGGGCTCGACACCAGAAAATAACACCAGAAAATAACACCAGAAAATAACACCAGAAAACGATTTCAGGAAGTGGAACCAGAGATCCAGCCCTAGAAAACGTGATAATGCGATGGATGAGGCGTTCTCGTCGGTCTTACCTGGGTTTGATGCCTTCAAAAAAGACGGTGCTAATTGTCTGCCCGGCCTTTTCGTAATAGTCAGGTTGATCAACATCGTCGCCCAATATCGCCCGCATCTGTATTTTGAAATCGGCATAGTGCTGGGTTGTTGCCCAGATCATAAAGATAAGGTGATAGGGGTCAACCTTGGTCAACTTGCCTGCCTTGACCCAGTGGTGAATGACCGCAGCTTTTTCATCGACCAGATTTTTGAGTGATCCTTTGAGGACATGCTCAATCATTGGGGCACCATGAAGGATTTCATTAGCAAAAAGTCTCGATGCCGTTGGGTCATTCTGGGACATCTTTAATTTTAAGCTCGTGTATTTGCCAATTTCTTCTATGGGGTCGCCGTCTGGATCAAGTTCTGTAAGCGGAGTTAGCCATTCATCCAGTGTCCGTTCCAGAACAGAAATATAGATATCTTCTTTACGTCGGAAATAATAAAGCAGGTTTGGCTTTGACATTTCCGCTTTTTGCGCAATCTGGTCGATGGTTGTGCCCCGAAAACCAAAGGTGGCAAAAATATCGAGGGCAGCTTCCAGAATTTTCGCCTCGTTTTTGGCTTGTATACGGGTTCGTTTTTTTGTCTGACCGGCTCTTGGGTGCATGACCGCTAACTTCTTTTTTCTTTTAAAGGATTAACTTATCGGGCTCCGATACCCTTGAGGACAATCTCTATAGCATTGTCTTTTGCAGTTTGGTACTGCTTATCGCTTAAGGGCTTTCCCCCGTTCAAGGTTTCAATCTGGTGATTAAAATCGGCATAATGCTGTGTTGTTGACCAGATCATGTAGAGTAGGTAATGCGGATCTACTGGATTAATGCGACCCTGATCTATCCACCGTTGAATGACAGACACCCTTGATTCCGTCCAGTCCTTCAGGGTTGTTTCCAGGTAATCCTGAATAACGGGGGCGCGGCGTATAATTTCGTTAGCCCACACCTTTGATCCCATAGGGTTTTCACGGGATATATCCATTTTCTTTTCGATATAACGGGTCAGGGCTTCGACGGGTTCGTCACAGTCGTCAAATGAATCTGCGGCCTGTAGCCATATGTTGAAAATGTTATCAACAACCCGTCGATAAAGCGCTTGTTTGGTTGGAAAGTAGTAGTGCAGATTGGCTTTTGGGATTTTCGCCCGCTCAGCAATCATGCTTGTCGTTGCTCCTTGAAAACCATACTCGGCAAAAACACTCTCAGCGGCCTTAAGAATTATCTTCTCTTTTTCTTGCCGTATACTTGCCTTAGAGTTTGATTTTATTGCTCTTTCCGTTTTTATCATTTTGTTTCCTGCCGTGTTGTCCCGGCGGGATCCGGCATGTGTTTTTAGTGTTGACCAAATGGTCAGGATTTAGTAGCGTTAATTTGACCAAATGGTCAGAAATTTAAGAAAAATACGCTTAAATATTGACCATAAAGTAAATAATTATAAAGGCAGGTTAAACAACTGCCAAAATAAAAACAAGGCCGGGGATATTAAGACACCGGTAGTACAGGGAGTATAGGTACATGCATAAAATAGGTGGCAACAACTGATCTGATTGAACTTCATACCAAAGATATCTTGTTTGTGGAGTTATCTTTAATTCAAACAACAAAAGCGTAAAAATTTAAAAAGAATTTAAAGCGATTTTACGTTGTTTGGGCTGCTTACCTTTTTGTGACGCCATAACAGGTCATCGTTGTTGGCGTAAAACATTTCCTTATCCTTCACCCCCGTTGTCCTACGGCCTTTTGTCATAGGTTGCTTTTTGGGTTGCGAATTTGCACGCAAATGAAAAGCAATAAGTTGAAATTAAAGTAAGCGTTCTTGCGCTTGACTAATTTATGGGTGGTGAAAATGGAACGGATCAGTAATGCAATTGCGGGCGAAAGACGCCTTTCTTCCAGTACGCGAAGCTCTCAAATTTTTAACCCGGCAACGGGCGAACAGATTGCAGAGCTTCCTCTCTCAACTGTTGATGAGGTAAACCAAGCAGTTGCTTCTGCCAAAGCTGTCGCAAAAGAGTGGGGGGCAACGCCGCCGTTAAAACGGGCGCGTTATATGTTCCGATTTAAAGAGCTTCTGGATGCACATGCTGGTGACATAGCGCGTGAAATCAGCCGCGAACATGGCAAGACACATGATGATGCCTTGGGCGAAGTTGCACGCGGTATCGAAGTTGTCGAATTTGCCTGTGGTATTCCTCAACTTTTAAAAGGCGAGTTCAGCCGGAATGTTGGTCCGCAGGTTGATAGCTATTCTGATCGACAGCCTCTTGGGGTTGTTGCGGGAATTACGCCCTTTAACTTCCCAGGGATGGTGCCGCTTTGGATGTACCCAATTGCTATTGCTGCTGGGAATACCTTTGTGCTTAAGCCGTCAGAACGTGATCCATCGGCACCGATGTTGATTTGGGATCTCTTTAAAAAAGCTGGTTTCCCGGATGGTGTCTTGAACGTCGTCCATGGCGATAAAGAAGCAGTTGATACCCTTTTGGATCACCCTGATGTGAAGGCAATTTCTTTTGTCGGGTCAACCCCGATTGCAGAATATGTTTATTCGCGTGGAACGGCAAAAGGCAAACGTGTTCAGGCCCTTGGCGGTGCTAAAAACCATATGATCATCATGCCTGATGCGGATATGAATAAAGCTGCTGATGCCTTGATGGGCGCAGGATATGGTTCTGCTGGTGAGCGTTGCATGGCAATTTCTGTCGCTGTACCCGTGGGCGAAGAAACGGCGGACAAACTGGTTGAGATTCTCAAGCCCCGTGTCGAAAGTATGCGGATCGGACCGAGTACAGATTCTGATGCTGATATGGGACCTGTGATAACCAAAGCCCATCAGGAAAAGGTACTTGGCTATATTGACCAAGGCGTTGATCAGGGTGCTGAGCTGGTTGTTGATGGTCGTAATTTCAAATTGCAGGGCTATGAGGACGGTTACTTCGTCGGGGGAACACTTTTTGATCGTGTTACTGATGATATGACAATCTACAAAGAAGAAATCTTTGGTCCTGTTCTGTCTGTTCTACGTGCAAAGGATTATGATCACGCTGTGGATCTTATCAACAAGCACGAATACGGAAACGGTACAGCAATCTTTACGCGTGATGGTGATGCTGCGCGGTCATTCGCAGATGATATCGAAGTCGGCATGGTTGGTGTGAACGTGCCAATCCCTGTACCTGTTGCCTACCATTCCTTTGGTGGGTGGAAGCGGTCGCTCTTTGGTGATCATTCAATCTACGGTCCCGAGGGTGTGCGTTTCTATACAAGGCTTAAAACGGTAACGACACGCTGGCCTGCTGGCATCAAAGAAGGGGCGGTCTTTACCTTCCCGAATATGGATTAAAATATCAAGGCATCGGGAAGAACGAACAACTTCATCCCGATGCCTTTTTTAGAGATAACGAATTATAAGAAAATACTTTCAGGGAGCTTATCATGAGCAAACCAGCCGATAATATGCATATCAATTCTCCTAGACTGTGGGATTCATTGATGGAGATGGCAAAGATTGGGCCCGGCGTTCGCGGGGGAAACAATCGCCAGACCTTAACCGATGAAGATGCCGAAGGACGTCACCTGTTTAAACGCTGGTGCGAAGAAGCAGGCATGACCGTTGGGATTGATAGTATGGGCAACATGTTTGCCCGTCACGAAGGAACGGACCCAAGTCTGTTGCCTGTGATGGTGGGCTCTCATCTTGATACACAGCCAACAGGCGGAAAGTATGACGGTGTGCTCGGTGTTCTTGCTGGTCTGGAAATCATTCGCAGCTTGAATGATATGGGCATAAAGACCAAACGTGCGATCGAGGTTGTGAACTGGACCAACGAAGAGGGCACGCGTTTTGCCCCTGCGATGCTGGCATCCGGGGTTTTTGCGGGTGTTCATACGCAGGATTGGGCCTATGACCGGGAAGATGCCGAAGGTTTGAAGTTTGGTGACGAACTTAAACGGATTGGCTTTGTTGGGGATGAACCTGTGGGGGAACGTAAGCTCCACGCGATGTTCGAACTTCATATCGAGCAAGGGCCAATTCTGGAAGATGAGAATGTTGATATTGGTGTGGTCACCCATGGTCAGGGCCTCAACTGGTTACAGGTGACCTTAACGGGCAAGGAAAGCCATACCGGATCAACACCGATGCCAAAGCGTGTGAATGCAGGTCTGGGTGCTGCGCGTATTACCGAGTTGGTAAACGATATTGCGCTGCGTTATGCGCCCCATGCTGTGGGTGCCGTTGGTCATATGGATGTCTATCCTAATTCCCGTAACATCATTCCGGGCAAGGCTGTCTTTACCATAGATTTCCGTCATCCGAATAAGGATGTGATCACTGCGATGGAACAGGCCCTGCGTTTTGAAGGCCGCGAGATTATCGAAGAAATTGGGCTGACAATGGAAATTGAACAGGCTGGTGCTTTTGATCCCGTTACCTTTGACGAAGGTTGTGTCTCTGCTGTTCGTAATGCGGCTGTGCGTCTTGGCTATTCTCACCGTGATATTGTCTCTGGGGCTGGACACGATGCTTGTTGGGTTAATCGTGTTGCGCCAACTGCAATGGTTATGTGCCCTTGTGTAGATGGGCTTAGCCATAACGAAGACGAAGAAATTTCGCCTGAATGGGCTGGTGCCGGGGCTGATGTGTTGTTCCATGCTGTCGTCGAAACTGCTGAAATCGTAGAATAGGGAAAGGGTGAAGTCATGAGTAAAGTCATCAAAGGCGGTACAGTTGTTACCGCAGATTTATCTTACGAAGCAGATGTTTTGGTCGAAGGCGGAAAGATCACCGAAATCGGGCAAAACCTTTCCGGTAATGAAACGTTGGATGCTACAGGGTGTTACATTATGCCCGGTGGTATTGATCCACACGTGCATCTTGAAATGCCGTTCATGGGGACGCACTCTGCCGATAATTTCGAAAGTGGTACGCGGGCTGGTCTCGCAGGGGGGACAACCATGGTGGTTGATTTTTGCCTTCCTGCACCGGGCCAGTCCCTGATGGAAGCATTGGCAATTTGGCAACAAAAATCAGGCGCAGCCTGTGCAGATTATTCGTATCACATGGCGGTAACCTGGTGGGACGAAAAAGTCTTTAATGAAATGGAAGAAGTCGTTGGTCGCGGAATCAATACTTTCAAGCATTTCATGGCTTATAAAGGCGCTTTGATGGTTGATGATGATGAGATGTTTGCATCTTTTCAGCGTTGTTCAGCCCTAGGGGCGATGCCTCTGGTTCATGCTGAAAATGGAGATGTGGTTGCGACATTACAACAACGTCTTTTAGCCGAAGGAAATAACGGTCCTGAGGCTCATTCCTATTCCAGACCGCCAGAGGTCGAAGGCGAAGCCGCTAACCGTGCCATTATGATTGCGGATATGGCTGGGGTGCCACTTTACATTGTTCATACGTCTTGTGAACAGGCACATGAAGCCATTCGTCGGGCGCGTCAAAAGGGAATGCGTGTTTTTGGTGAACCGCTTATCCAGCATCTGACCTTGGATGACAGTGAATACGCGCACCCGGATTGGGATCATTCTGCGCAACGTGTCATGTCGCCACCTTTCCGTAATAAACAGCATCAGGATAGTCTCTGGGCTGGCCTGCAATCCGGATCGCTTCAGGTTGTGGCGACGGATCATTGCGCCTTTACGGCTGAACAAAAACGCTTTGGCATTGGGGACTTTACCAAAATTCCAAACGGCACGGGTGGTTTGGAAGATCGTATGCCAATGCTTTGGACGCACGGGGTTCAAACTGGTCGCCTGACAATGAATGAATTTGTGGCTGTGACGTCAACAAACATCGCCAAGATCCTGAACATGTATCCTAAAAAAGGTGCTGTGATGGTCGGGGCCGATGCTGATTTGGTTGTTTGGGATCCTAAGCGTTCTAAAACAATTACGGCGAAGAACCAGCAATCTGTCATCGAATACAATGTTTTTGAAGGCAAAGAAGTTACTGGTTTGCCACGCTTTACCCTGACACGCGGCAAGGTTTCTGTCGAAGAAAGCACCGTTAAAGCTGAACCGGGTCATGGCGAATTCGTTGCGCGTGATTCTTATCCTGCCGTCAACAAAGCACTTTCCAAGTGGAAAGAAATCACAGCACCGCGTAAGGTAGAACGCAAAGCTGAAAATATGCCTGCTGGTGTATAGATTTGCCCGCTGTTTTATTCGTGAAAAGTACAAGCTGAATTGATTTTGGCTGGAAGAAAAGGAGTGGCACAATCCAATTTTGTGCCACTTCAAAACAAGAACGATAACTGTCACTAAAGACAGAGTTCTATACACAGGGAGTTATGCCATGCTGCAATCTACAGCCATAAATATAAATGGGAATGCAACTGGCGCCGCCGGAGGTTCTAAACAGGGAACGACCGGAAAGGCAGAAAAGATGGATACAAACGGGATGAAACCAGAGACAATGACTGATGAGCAGGGACAAAGTGCCAACTCTGTTGTTAATATCAAAGGGTTGTCACTTACTTTTGAGACAAATGATGGCCCCGTTCATGCGTTATCTGATATTGATCTTACGATTAATCAGGGCGATTTCGTTTCCTTTATTGGGCCTTCCGGGTGCGGTAAAACGACTTTGCTCAGGGCCGTTGCTGATTTGGAACAGCCTACTGGTGGTGAACTCTTGGTTAATGGCGTTAGCGCACGCGATGCCCGACTTAACCGAGATTATGGATATGTTTTTCAGGCACCCGCCCTTTACCCATGGCGAACAATCGCGGGTAATATTTCTTTACCGCTAGAGGTAATGGGAATTCCAAAATCAGAGCGGCAGGATCGAATTGCGCGCAATATGGAACTCGTCAATCTTTCAGGATTTGATAAGAAATATCCATGGCAACTTTCGGGTGGTATGCAGCAACGGGCTTCGATCGCGCGTGCGCTTTCATTCGATCCCGAACTTCTGTTGATGGATGAGCCTTTTGGCGCGTTGGATGAAATTGTCCGTGATCACCTGAACGAACAGCTTTTAAGGTTGTGGGACAAAACGGATAAGACGGTTCTATTTGTGACCCACTCTATTCCCGAAGCGGTTTTTCTGTCTTCAAAAATTGTGGTGATGTCCCCAAGACCGGGACGCATTTACGATGTTATTGACTGCAATCTTCCTCGCGATCGCGGGCTTGATATTCGCGAGACACCAGAGTTCTTGGAAATTGCCCATCGTGTCCGTGAAGGTCTGAAAGAAGGGCATAGCTATGACGACTGATGCCCTTATTTCTTCCGGTGCGTCCGGGGGGCAGGGGCTTTGGTCTCGGTTAATGTCCGGGAAAACGGGTCCTGTCCTCGTGATTGTTATGGCAATTATTGCCATCTGGTATTTCTCTGCTGTTATGCTGAACAGCCCTTTTCAGGAGGATATCTACAAGCGTAATAATGTCGAATGGACAACCAGCCAGCTTATCAGTGATACCTTGGCACAAGAACGTCCTGTCTTACCCGCACCACATCAAGTTGTCGTTGAACTGTACAAGACAACTATTCTTAAAAAGGTCACGTCAAAACGGTCGCTCGTTTATCACAGCTGGATAACACTATCGACCACGTTGCTTGGTTTTGTTATCGGGACAGGATTAGGAATTTTGCTTGCTGTCGGTATTGTCCATAATCGAAGTCTTGAAAAAAGCCTGATGCCTTGGATTATTTCATCTCAAACGATCCCTATTCTGGCGATTGCACCGATGATTATTGTGGTGCTTAATGCCATTGGAATTCAGGGCATTTTGCCCAAGGCCTTTATTGCGACATACCTGAGCTTTTTTCCCATAACAGTTGGTATTGTTAAGGGCCTTCGTTCACCAGAGGTTATTCATCTCGATCTTATGCGGACGTATAATGCATCGAACTGGGATCTTTTCTGGAAATTACGTTGGCCGTCTTCGGTACCTTATCTGTTCACTGGAATGAAGGTTGCGATTGCCACCAGTCTTGTGGGGGCAATTGTTGGGGAGCTACCGACAGGTGCCGTCGAAGGATTAGGGGCAAGATTGTTGGCCGGGTCCTATTACGGTCAAACTGTTCAAATCTGGTCGGCCTTGATTGCGGCGGCCTTATTGGCAGCGGGTTTGGTTGCTCTGGTTGGTATATCCAATAAGATTGTCCTAAAGAAAATGGGGATGGCACAATGATTAGCTTTCGACAATCACTTGCTGTTCTGAGCGGCATGCTCTCTCTTCTTGCTCTGTTTTTCTTCCCTCTTGGTGAAATAAATGGTGAAGCCATTTCTTTGTGGGATGATAGCGGGCTTACTGCTTTTGCCGTTGTTTCTTTATTGGCTTCTATAGCGGTAATTCTTAATCTTCTAAGGGGATTAATTGCTGATTTGGTGATGGTGATCCTGCCTCATGTCGGGGCGTGGATCATGCTGGCACGACTTGATGTTGCCGATCAAAACCTAACATCCGGTTTCTGGTGTTTGGTGTTATCAGCGTGGTTGATGGCGTGGGTTTTGGTTGATCAACTGTCAGCAAAGAAAACAAAAACACCTACGGCAAAACGCTTTTACAATATTGTTGTGCCTGTATTGTTTGGTGTCTGGTTGTTATTACTTTGGGAGCTTGTTGTCCGCGGATTTCAAGTGCCAACAGTGCTTTTGCCGCCTCCAAGCATGATTGGGGCACGGTTTATGGCTTCGACAGATATCCTATGGGCCGATTTCCAACAAACATTCCTAAAGGCTGTTTTAATTGGATATGTTCTCGGGTGTGGAAGTGCATTTATCACTGCTATTCTGATTGACCGAAGTCCTTTCTTACAACGTGGATTGCTGCCGATTGGTAACTTGGTTAGTGCCTTGCCGATTATTGGGGTTGCCCCCATTATGGTGATGTGGTTCGGGTTTGATTGGCAGTCAAAGGCAGCAGTGGTCATCATCATGACCTTCTTTCCCATGCTGGTAAATACAGTGGCTGGTCTGTCTATTACGTCGTCTATCGAAAAGGATATGATGAAAACCTATGCGGCAAGTTATTGGCAAAGTTTGATCAAGCTTCGTTTACCTTCGGCGTTACCTTTTATTTTCAACGCCTTGAAAATTAACTCTACTCTTGCCATGATTGGGGCCATTGTTGCCGAGTTTTTCGGTACCCCGATTGTTGGTATGGGGTTTCGAATTTCAACCGAAGTGGGCCGTATGAACGTCGATATGGTCTGGGCTGAGATTGCAGTAGCTGCGCTTGCCGGTACTGCTTTTTATGGAATCATGAACGTTATTGAACGGGCATGTACATTTTGGCATCCGTCCTTTCGAAGCAGTCGTTAATCCGCTGGATTATTCTGTTTTGCTGAGATGGAACCACAACAGGGAGATATAATAATGAAGAAACTGTTATTGGGTGCTGCTGCGCTGGCTTTTGGGGTTGCTGGTGGAGTTGCTCAAGCTGCGGATACTGTCAATCTGCAACTTAAGTGGGTAACACAGGCACAATTCGCGGGCTATTATGTTGCCAAAGACAAAGGCTTTTATGACGATGCTGATCTGGATGTGAATATCAAGCCAGGTGGTCCCGATATTGCGCCGCCACAGGTTATTGCAGGTGGTGGTGCTGATGTTGTGGTTGATTGGATGCCATCGGCGCTTGCTTCTCGTGAAAAGGGAGTGCCATTAGTAAATATAGCACAACCATTTAAAACATCAGGTATGATGCTGACGTGCCTAAAGGAAACAGGCGTAACGTCCCCGGATGATTTCAAAGGCAGAACTCTTGGCGTATGGTTCTTCGGAAATGAATATCCTTTCCTGAGCTGGATGTCGAAACTGCAAATACCGACCAGTGGTGGGGCTGAAGGTGTTTCCGTTTTAAAGCAGGGTTTCAACGTCGATCCACTTCTGCAGAAGCAGGCTGATTGTGTTTCTACAATGACTTATAACGAATATTGGCAGATTATTGATGCTGGCATTCCTGAATCAGAACTTGTTGTTTTCAAATATGAAGAACAGGGTGTTGCGACACAGGAAGATGGTCTTTATGTGCTTGAGGAAAATCTTAAGGATCCTGCTTTTGTCGATAAAATGGCACGTTTCGTTGCGGCAAGCATGAAGGGCTGGGACTATGCACGTGAAAACCCAGAAGAAGCAGCTGAAATTGTTTTGGAAAATGATGCAACTGGTGCACAGACAGAAAAGCATCAGGTTCGTATGATGGGTGAAATCAATAAGTTGACGGCTGGTTCTGACGGTAAGCTCGACCCTGCTGACTATGAGCGTACAGTTAGCACGCTTCTGAGTGGTGGATCAGATCCGGTCATCACCAAGAAACCTGAAGGCGCTTGGACTCATGTTGTGGTCGATGCCATCAAATAAAGGTAATTTGGCAATCTGACTTTGATTGCCACGTTTCATTTTAAATAGCTGATCGCTTTGGGTCGGATATTATAACAACAGGCCATGCGTATTGCGGATGGCCTGTTGTTTTTGCGAAACAGCATACTTTACCC
>NZ_CAKZMP010000014.1 GCF_937128705.1 uncultured Kiloniella sp.
CAAAAGTCAAATGTGAGCACGGTTCCCGGGCATATGGATTTGATTGAAGACGCTGACGAAGCTGTCAAAATTTCCAGCGATATCGGTTATCCCGTTATGATCAAGGCCTCTGCCGGTGGTGGTGGTAAGGGAATGCGTGTTGCCTATAATGACGAGGAAGCACGCGAAGGCTATCGTTCAGCACAAAACGAAGCCCGTTCCAGCTTTGGTGATGATAGAATTTTCATTGAAAAATTTATCGAAGAACCGCGTCATATTGAAATTCAAGTGATTGGTGATAAGCACGGTAACATCATCCATCTTGGTGAGCGGGAATGTTCCATTCAACGTCGTCACCAAAAGGTAATTGAAGAAGCGCCATCCCCGTTTCTGGATGAAGCCACACGCACGGCGATGGGATCTGAAGCTGTCGCCCTTGGCCACGCCGTAAATTATCATTCTGCGGGTACGGTGGAGTTCATTGTCGATAAAGACAAGAATTTTTACTTCCTTGAAATGAATACACGTATTCAGGTGGAACACCCTGTTACCGAGCTAATTACCGGGATTGATATCGTTGAATGGATGATCCGGGTTGCTGCCGGCGAGGAACTTGGGTTGAAACAGGATGAAGTCAAACTGGAAGGTTGGGCGGTTGAATCCCGTGTTTATGCCGAAGATCCACTGAGGAATTTCCTGCCTTCGATTGGACGTCTTGTCCGTTATGAAGCACCGGAATCAGACGAAGAGTATAACGGGCGCCCTGTGATCCGTGTGGATACAGGTGTTGAGGAAGGATCAGAGATCTCTATGTTCTATGATCCTATGATTGCCAAGCTGTGTACCTACGGCCCAGATCGGTTATCAGCTATTGAGTCCATGCGTACGGCGCTGGATTCATACTATATCCGCGGTATTAACCATAACATGGGCTTTCTTTCTGCTGTTATGTCCCAGGATCGCTTTGTTGAAGGGCGCTTGACGACAAATTATATTGCCGAAGAATTCCCAGATGGGTTCCTTGGCCTTGAAGCCACAGATGAACAGCTGAAAACGCTAATTTCTGTTGCGGCTGTTTTACAAACAAACTTATCTGAACAAACCGCGCTTGCAGCACATTTGAACGGTATTGCTGGTGTCGATATCCCAGTTGAGCTTACGGTATTTGTTGATCGTAAAGCACACCCTGTTCTTATTGATCTTCAAGATGACGGATATCTAGTTTCAGGGGATGGTTTTGAAACCTTGATCCGGGGAGATTGGCTCGCTCATGAACCTGTCTTTTTCGGTGAAGTGAACGGCAAAGAGACTGTTATTCAGATTGACCGCAGAGGACCAGCACTCAAGTTAACCTTGTCGGGATTAACGGTTGAAGCATTGGTCGTCGAAAGTCGTTTGGCCGCTTATAACGAATTGATGCCAGAAAAACTGCCGCCTGACATGTCCAAGTTCTTAATGTCACCAATGCCAGGACTTTTGGTTTCTGTTGCTGTTGAAGAAGGTCAGGCAGTGAAAGCAGGTGAAGAACTTGCTGTCATCGAAGCCATGAAGATGGAAAACATTCTTCGTGCTGAAAAAGATCTCGTCGTGAGCAAGGTTTCTGCCGCAGCTGGTGAAAGCCTTGTCGTCGATCAGGTGATTATTGAATTCGAGTAAAACATCTTCTCGATATAGAACAGAAAAGGGTCGTTTTATACGGCCCTTTTTTATTGGGCGTTATCTTGTTGTGTCGATACTGCCTTATTGATGATAAGCTATTGTTGCAAAGAATAGTTTTGTCGGATGTTGATAGGAATGCATTATGGATCAACTTGATCTTCCCAAGGATGTAATTTGGTCAGACCGCCGGTTCTGGTTTGAAGATCTTGAGACTGAATACAGTCAATCAGGTTCGCAAGCCCCAAGCGAACAGGCATGTGCGCTGATGATAGATTTACAGGCTACCTTCTGCGTTGGGGCTTGGGCTGCAACGATTATTCTTTGTTCCTCTATTATTCAGGCACAAGTTAAAGAGCATGGTACTCAGCTTTCGTGGATTGATCCGAAAGAACTTTCCTGGATGAACAAGCTCAGGAACCGGATTGTTCATGGCGATAAAAGAAAGCCGGGTATCACCATTCAGGATCAATGGACAAGACGTGATGATTGGGAACAACGCGCCAGAAAGGCTGTGGAGTTAACATTCAAATCTTTGTACCCGGTAGAGGCTGCTTCCTAACCATTTGCCGTCGTTTTTGAGGGCATTACTCCCAATGCAATATGCTTAGCAAAAAAAAGCCCCCACCAAGAAGGTGAGGGCTATGCGTCTGGCTTGCTTATTTGTTTGGGAAGACGGCTTGCTCAGACGCTTAAGAAGGTGTTTGTGTTTATTTTCTTATGCGCGTTCGAAACCGCGGGCGACTTCCCAGTCGGTGACGCGGCGGTCAAACTCTTCTTGTTCCCATTCTGCTGCACGGGTGTAATGGTCGACGACATCATCGCCCATGGCTGCACGCAGCATGGCAGATTTGTTCAGGGCTTTGGCTGCACCACGAAGAGTATTGGGGATAGAGCGCGCATTTTCGGATGCGTAGGCATCGCCTTTGAATTCGGCTTCAAGTTCACGCTTGTTTTCAATGCCATCAATACCAGCTGCCAGTAAGGCTGCCATGGCGAGGTATGGGTTTAAGTCGGAACCACCGACACGACATTCGATACGAATAGCTTTGGTGCCTTCGCCACATAGGCGATAGCCAGCTGTACGATTGTCCTTGCTCCAGATTGCTTTTGTCGGGGCAAAGGTACCTTCGGCAAAGCGTTTGTAGGAGTTGATGTAAGGTGCGAGGAAATAGGTCAGATCGCTGGCGTTGTGCAGAAGGCCAGCAACATACTGACGCATCAGCTCTGACATGCCGTATTCACCATTGGGATCATGGAACAGGGCTTCTTTGCCATCTGCAGACCAAAGTGACTGGTGCACGTGGGAAGAGCTGCCAGCTGCATCATTATGCCATTTAGCGAGGAAGGTGAGGGCTTTGCCCTTTTGCCAAGCAATTTCCTTACAACCATTCTTGATGAAAACGTGGTTATCGGCTGAAATCAGGGCGTCGTCGTACTTGACGTTGATCTCTTCCTGTCCTGCAGAGGCTTCGCCTTTTGAGCATTCAACCACAATACCGGCACCATGCAATCCATTACGGATCGCGCGCATAACGCCTTCTTCTTTGGTTGTCTGAAAGATGTGATAATCTTCGTTATACTTCCCAAGAGTTTCCAATGAATGGTACCCGCCTTTTTGGGCATCTTCAAAAGAGTTCTCAAAAAGAAAAAATTCCAGTTCAGAGGCCATATAGGCCTTCATCCCCATTGCTTCCAAGCGGGCGACCTGTTTCTTGAGAATGGCGCGCGGTGAATGAGGAACTTCTGCGTGGGTGTGATGGTCGAGCATATCGCACATGACAAAGGCAGTGCCTTCAAGCCATGGAACGCGCCGCAGAGTGCTGAGGTCCGGTTTCATGGTGTAGTCGCCATAACCTGATTCCCAACTGGTGGATTTATAGCCCTCTACTGTTTCCATCTCCATATCTGTTGCCAGAAGATAGTTACAGCTGTGGGTTTCTTTGTGGCCACCATTGACAAAATAATCAGCATGGAACCGTTTGCCCATAAGGCGACCCTGCATATCGACCTGACATACAAGGACGGTGTCAATCTCGCCGCTGGAGACGGCTTTATTAAGATCTTCAAAGGAAAGATTGCCGGACATAGCTAAACTCTTATTTTAAATGTTTATAAAGGTGTCACAGCCCGGGTGTCGGGCTGTGACATTGTAACGATGGGATTAGCCGTAACGGTAAGGTTTACCAGCTTTTTCCATTGTTTTTGCATATTTCTTGAGGATATCAACAACACGCTTGGAGCGATCGCTCTGTTCTGCGATCTCGTCCCAGAATTTGTAAGCTTCTGCTTCGACAGTTGCCCACTCTTCATCAGGAATAGTTGTAAGCTCAAGTTTTGTACCTTCGGTACGCAGCTGTGCTTCGCCACCCCAGTACCAGTGCTGACGGTAGTAGTGTGAGCTATCCATGCAGAGTTTGAAGAGCGTTTTGAGGTGCTCAGGCACTTCATTCCAACGGTCTTCGTTTGCAAAGAAAGAACCACACCATGCACCAGAAATATTGTTGGTGAGGAAGTAGTTAGTCACATCAGCCCAACCAACAGTGTAATCTTCGGTAATACCGGACCAAGCGATACCATCAAGCTCACCAGTCTGCATGGCAACTTCGATATCTTCCCAAGGCAGTGTTACTGGAACAACACCAAAACGGGACAAGAAGCGACCAGCTGTCGGGAAGGTAAATACGCGTTTACCTTTTAGGTCTGCAAGGCTACGGATTGGGTCTTTGGTTGCGAAGTGACATGGATCCCATGCACCAGCGGACAGCCATTTTACGCCGTCAACTTCGTCATAAGCTTCTTCCCAGATTTCATTCAGGCCGTACTGATTGAAAAGAACTGGCACATCAAGGCTGTAGCGCGTGCCGAATGGGAAGTATCCGCCAAATACAGATACATCTACAGGTGCAGCAATTGAATCGTCATCACTTTGAACCGCATCAATTGTACCCTTTTGCATGGCACGGAACAGCTCGCCCGTTGGGACCAACTGATCAGCATAGAACAGTTCGATAACCATTTCACCGTTTGCTGCTTTGTTAAAAGCATCAATAGCTGGTTTGATTACGTGCTCACCCAGAGCAGGGCCAGCATAAGTTTGCAGGCGCCACTTGATTGTGGATTGCGCGTGGACAGCTGGTGCTGCTAAAGCAGATGCGCCAGCGGCACCAACGGTTGCCATACCAGCTTTTTTTAGAAAATCGCGTCTATTCGTCATCGTATAGATACTCCCTGTTTAAACTTATTAATATCCCGAGAAAACTCGAGCGGTTTAAGCTCTTTCACTTTATTCGTGTAGTTTAGTCTTCACTTTTTACTTATTTAACCTCCTGTCAAAAATCATACTTTGCATCATCCCGTGTTTAGCCTTTGACGTACTCAGGTAACCAAAGAGCAATTTCAGGGAATGACATAACAATCACTAATGCGAAAATCATGATCAGGACAAAAGGGATCACCGAGCGATAGATATCGACTAGTGAAATTTCAGGTGGCGCCATGGCCTTCATTAAGAAAAGGTTGTAACCAAAAGGTGGTGTCATATAGGCAACCTGAACAGTGATGGTATAGAGAACACCATACCAAATTGGGTTAAAGCCTAGGCTGATAACAAGCGGAATGTAAAGTGGCGCTACAATCACCAGCATAGCGGTGTCATCCAGGAACATTCCCATCACGATATAGGAAAGCTGCATCAGGATAAGAATTTCCCAAGGGCTTAGGCCCCATTTTTCAAGGAAGAGGCTCTCGATTGCTTTGACGGCGCCAAGACCATCAAAAACGGCACCAAAGGCAAGAGCGGCCAGGATAATCCACATAAACATACAGCTGATACCCAGCGTTTGTCTGATTGTGGTTTCCAGGACTTTAAAAGTTAGTCGCTTTCTAAAGAGAGCTGCAAGCATCGCAGCGGTCGCGCCAACAGCGGAACTTTCAACAAGGCTGGTGACACCTGCGACAAAGAAGCCAGTCATAAATACAAAGATTAAAAGTGGCAGGATACCGGCTTTCAACAAGGCTAATTTTTCGCCCAACGGCATCTGACGTTCTTCTTTGGGGAGCACAGGGCCAAGTTCTGGCTGCAAGCGACATCTGACAACAATATAGACGACAAACATGGTTGCCAGCATTAGGCCAGGAATTGCTCCGGCAAGCCACAGGTCACTCACGGGTTGACGGGCAATCATGCCGTAAAGAACAAGAACAACACTTGGGGGAACAAGAATACCAAGCGAGCTTCCCGCCTGAATCACCCCTGTTACCATAACCTTGTCATAACCGCGTCGAAGCATTTCGGGCAAAGCAATGGTCGCGCCGATTGCCATACCGGCAACAGACAGGCCGTTCATTGCTGAAATGAGAACCATAAGACAGATGGTGCCGATCGCAAGACCACCATGAAGAGGCCCCATCCAGACATGGAACATTTTATAGAGATCACTTGCAATTCCGGATTCAGAAAGCATGTAGCCCATGAATACAAAGAGAGGCAATGTGAGGAGGGGATACCAACTCATTAATTTTGAGGCGGCTGTGAACGGCATTTCTACGCCGCCTTCACCCCAAAGAAAAAGCGCTGCAACTGCGGCAACAAAACCGATAGCTCCAAAAACACGTTGGCCAGTTAACATCATGACCATCATGGTTGAGAACATCAGTAATGCGATCATTTCATAACTCATTACAGTGTAACTCCTCTGGCTTTGGCCAGATCTTTAAAGAAAGTTGCAGTTGCTTGTAAAAGCATAAGCAAGACACCCAAAGTCATGAGAATCTTAATTGGTGCAAGTGGGTATTGAATCAATGTGCGGGTTTTTTGCCCAACTTCAATGGTGTACATCGTGCTGGATACGGCACCGTAAAGAAGAATAACGAGATAAAACATCAAGAAAATGGACGTAAAAACATCCATCTTGGCTTTGCCTTTGGAAGACCATCTACTATAGAAAAGATCCATTCGTACGTGGGCATCTTCCTGCATGGAAAAGCCACCACCTAATAGGTAGTAAGCAGACATAAGGAACTGGGATATTGTTACGACTGAATTGATGGGGGTATCAAACAGTGTTCGGGAAAGAGAGGAATAGAGGAGTAACCCGATCATGACGAAGATAAGATGCATCGTAACCAGCCCTGTAAACCGGTTTAATGTATCAACTCCCTTGACGTAGGATCTTATTATATTGGGCATTTCAGTTTCCCAGGCTCGTTTGTTTGGTTGTTGAAGCGGTCTGAATTTGTTGATTGTCCAGAGCTTCTTTTGCTTCTTTTATTGCTTTGTTTAATAGGGATGCCATCTGTTTTTGTGTCTTTTGATCTGAGATCAAATCGTTTCTTATTTCCAGCATAACATTCATTAACCCCCTGGGTAGGGCGTGTTCAGTCAGTGTGTGTGTCACGCCGTCAACGGGGGCGTAAGGCTCGTTTAATCTCAAGGCATAATCGGATGTTTGTGCCGCAAAAGACTTGATCAGCTGGTCGGCAAAACGACTGTCTTTGTCATGCAAAAAACCAATTTCGACGTCCCTTTCCTGCCCCTTATAGATCGGGGTGAAAGAATGAACTGTTATGATGACAGGTTTATGACCGTCAGCTGTTTTTTGGTCGAGGCATTTGCTGACGGCATCTTTAAAAGGCTTATAAACACCGTTTATTCTTTTGTCCCGCTCTTCTTGACTCAGGTTTGCGTTACCGGGGATTTCAAAGATTTCGCTTTGAAATGGCATAGCGTTCAATGCTTCGGGCGGACGATTACAGTCATATACCAGTCTGGATACACACTGTTCGACAAGGGGGGCATCAAGTTGTTTCGATAGATGTTGTGCGACAGCCAATGCACCGGGGTCCCATGCGATGTGTTGATTTATATCGCTATCGCTAAGGCCCAAATTGTTGTATTCAGAAGGAATATGGTTAGAGGCATGTTCGCAGATAATCACATACTCTCCGTTGCCTGAAAGATTAGTCGTTTTGACCACACTTTCAGGTGTAGAATTATCAACGGAATTTAATAACTCGTTCGACAAGAACCTTACCCCAGGTATTTTATTAGCTTATTTTTGAAATTATATTTTCAGAATTGAAAAATAAGTCAAGATATTTTCTGAAAATATTGTTTCAGAGAAATAAAATATGGAGAAATTTCTTCATTTGTGTTTAGACTAGGTATTGATTATCAACCTATTGGTATGATTACAGGGTACTGATAACGTTACGGATGGAATAGAAACCGAAAATGGGTACAAATCAGAATCTGACTGTTGCTGAACGAATTCGTAAGCAATTCGATAGCTTGACACGGGCAGAAAGACAGTTGGCAAATGCCATATTAGAAGATTATCCCGTTTCAGGTCTGGGCAGTATTACCGCCGTTTCTGAAAATTCCGGCGTTTCAACGCCAACGGTTGCCAGAATGGCAAGAAAGCTTGGGTTTGGTGGGTTTCCCCAGATGCAGGCGCAGTTGCATATCGAACTGAAAGCCACAATATCCAGCCCCATTGCCAAGCATGATCTGTGGTCTGAAAGCGCACCGGATACGCATATTCTTAACCGCTTTGCAGATGCTGTTACTGAGAATATGCGACAAACGTTAAAGCAGATTGACCCGAAAGAGTTTAATGCAGTTGTCGATTTACTTTCTGATCTGAACCGTGAAATTCATGTCGTTGGTGGGCGGATTACCCGCTCTATGGCAGATAACTTTTTCACTCATATGCAGGTAATGCGTTCGGGCGTAACGCTTGTTGCCCCAAATTCAAATACTTGGGCGCATTATGTTTTAAACATGAACAAGGGGGATGTACTGGTCGCTTTTGATATCAGACGTTACGAGCACGACATTCTGCGGTTGGCTGAAGTTGCCAAAGCGCGTGGTGTGACGCTGGTGCTTTTTACCGATCAATGGGGGTCTCCGGCCGCAAAGTTGGCGACCTATAGTTTGAATTCACGTATCGAAGTGCCTTCTGCTTGGGATTCCCTCGTCGTTACACTCTTCCTGGTAGAAGCCGTTATCGCAGGTGTGCAGACCCAAACCTGGGATGAAACAAAGAGCAGGATGAAAACCCTCGAAGAACTCTTTGATCAAACCAAGATGTTCAAGAAGTTTATCTGATTCCCTAAATTTTTATCTCACAAAAATCGAGCTACGACCGAATTTAAAGAACTGTATACAAGATCAATCAACTTTGGGTAGGCTTTGATCCATTTCACGCGCGGGCTGTGGGCAGCAACTACCAACAATTTTTGCAGGGACGCCGACAGCAGTACAATGCGCGGGGACATCTTCCAGAACAACTGACGTTGCACCGACCTTGGCGCATTCTCCGATTTCAATATTACCGAGAATTTTCGCCCCTGCGCAAATAAGCGCGCCTTGACGAATTTTAGGATGTCGGTCGCCTGTGCCTTTACCTGTGCCGCCAAGCGTTACATTTTGCAGCAGAGAAACATTATCTTCCACGACGGTGGTTTCACCAATGACAACACCTGTGCCGTGGTCAATCATGATGCCTTTGCCAATTTTGGCTGCGGGGTGGATATCCAGTCCGAAAACCTCAGAGATCCGGTTTTGCAAAAAGAGCGCGAGTGCCTGTCGGTTATTGTTCCATAGCCAATGGCTTAGGCGATAGCATTGCAGAGCGTGGAAACCTTTGAAATAGAGTAAAGGTTCTAAATGGGATGTACAGGCGGGGTCTCTTTCAAAAACGGCTATGATATCAGAGCGAATGGATTGACCAATGCTAGAGTCTGCTGAAAAGGCGTCTTCAAACACTTGCCCGAGAAGTCGCGCAGAAACGGCATTGTTCCCCAGCTTTTCCGACAACATATAACCAATGGCTGCTTCCAGATTGTCATGGTTGAGCATAGAAGATTGCAAGAAGCCAGCTAGCACAGGCTCTTTGACAAGCATTTCATTGGCTTCTTTACGAATATAAGACCAAATGAGATCAGTCGTTTCAGCTTGCTCTGCGACATAGGCCATTTTTGTTCCTTTTCTTGGATAGCGTCTAACGCGTAAATATATCCAGAATGCGTAGTATATAACGATATAGGAAAAAGGGGCGCGTTTTTAAATGAAAATTTGTGATAATGGCTATGAATAATATTTATTATGATGCACTTTATGCAATATCGACATCGATCAATTCTTCAAATTTTCCGTCGTAAATCTACTGTTTTTAAAAGATATATACTTTATGTCCTCTTCTTTTCTCGATCTTTTGCCGCTAGAAACATCAAGACTACGTATTCGTCAGTACCAGAGTACGGACCTGGAACCGACAAGAGCTATGAGCCAGGATCCTGAGCTGAGGAAGTGGATTCCTACTGGTGTTTACAGCGATAAAGAGCACGCAGAGTATGTTCGTGTTTCCGGGACTGCGGATGCCAAGGATTTTGTTGTCGAAGATAAAATGACTGATGTCGTTATTGGCGAAATGACGTTTCATCCTTGGTTTGTAGAGAAAACCTGGGAAATTGGTTGGCTTATATTGCCGGAATTTCAGGGGCGGGGGTATGCGAGTGAAGCTGCATCCGCGCTGCTTGATGTAGGATTTTCAGAGCTTGAAATTCATAGAATTGTGGCTACAGCTCAACCCCAAAATCCGGCTTCCTTTCGTGTGATGGAAAAAGTTGGCATGCGTAGGGAGGGGGAATTTTTACAGTGTATTCCTCGGTCTGACGGCACATGGTGGGACGAAGTATTCTACGCAATCCTTGCCAGTGAATATAAAGATATGAAAATTCGGCAAGAGATAGAAAATCCGTAGCCCCAGAAGTAGCCCCAGAATTACTGATTACCCAGAATTACTGCTTTTCCAGAATTTTTTTTAGAAACTTTTTAGTTCTTTCGCGTTTAGGGTCTGAAAAAAGCTCTTCTGCTGGGGCTTCTTCTACAATTTGTCCATCTGCCATAAAGATAACGCGGTCAGCAACGTCGCGAGCAAAGGCCATTTCGTGGGTCACGATGACCAGTGTTCGTTCTTCGGTCGCCAGTTCTTTTATGACGTTAAGAACTTCGCCCACCAACTCGGGATCGAGAGCTGACGTCGGTTCGTCGAAAAGGATAACATCTGGTTCCATGGCAAGCGCACGAGCAATGGCGACCCGCTGTTGTTGACCACCAGATAGCGCAGAAGGATAGGCGTCTTCCTTATTCGCGAGGCCAACTTTTTTCAAAAGCTTGCGTGCTTTTTTTGCGGCAGAATCCGGTTCTTCACCCTTCACAATGACCGGGCCTTCGGTGATGTTTTCCAGAACGGTTCTGTGTGGAAAGAGATTAAAGTTCTGAAAGACAAAGCCAGCCGATTTCCTAAGGGCACGGATGGCCTTTTTTTGTTTCTTTAGATCTTGGGATGCATCAACTGTTGTGCTCGAAATCCGGATGTTACCGCCATTTGGTGTTTCCAGAAAATTGAGGCATCGTAACAAGGTTGTCTTGCCTGACCCACTGGGGCCAATAATTGCCAGAACTTCGCCTTTATGTACATTCAGATCAATGTCAGAGAGCACGTGGTTGTTATCAAAGGATTTTTTGAGGCCTTTGACCGCGATCATGGTCTCTTTATTATTACGGTCCATCTTAGTTTGCCCTCATGTGACGGTTTGATCGTTGTTCCATTTTGCTTTGCAGTCGGGACAGAATAATACAGAGGATCCAGTAGATAGCAGCCGCACTGAGATACATGGCAAACACTTCGTAGGTTCTCGCTGAAATGAGCTGTGCCTGACGGAACAGTTCTGGCACCTGAATAGTCGCTGCAATCGCAGTATCTTTTATGAGACTGAGGAATGTGTTGCCAAGGGCAGGTAAAGCAACACGGATAGCTTGCGGCAAGATGGAGCGCCTCATGGCCTGTGCCGGGGTCATGCCAATGGAATAGGCAGCTTCCCAGTGGCTTTTATCCACGGATTGTATTGCGCCCCGTAAAATCTCACCTGTGTAACCACCAACATTCAGGCTAAGGCCAAGGAGAGCCGCAGGAATAGGGTCCAGTCTGACCCCAAACTCTGGCAGTCCGTAATAGATGAGGAAGAGTTGTACAATAAGCGGTGTTCCCCGGATAAAGGAAACAAAGAACATTGCTGGCCAACGTATTAACTTTGATGGCGAGAGATGCATAAAAGCGATAAGAAATCCCAGACTTAACCCAAGGATCATGGACCCGGCACTGAGACCAACGGTAAAGGCAGTTCCCTTCATTAAGAAGGGAGCTGATTTCAGGATAAGGTCGACGATTACATCCATGAATTTACCATTGTTGTTTGTTCAGGTCGGCTGACAGTTATGTCGAATTAAGTCTGGGTTAGCTTTTAAGGTTATTTTGTTGCGTCTAGCTTAAACCATTTTTGGGAAATTTTTGCGAGTGTACCATCTGCACGCAATTCATCTAATGCTTTATTTAGTTCATTAAGCAGATCAGCGTTCCCTTTGCGAAGCGCAATGCCCATGCGTTGTTTGTCAAAGGGCTCTCCGGCTGCAACAATTTTGCCGCCAGAATTTTCAAGAAGATAGGTTGCGGCCAAACGATCGTTTAGGAAAGCATCCAAACGACCAACAAGTAGATCCTGTAGTTTTGTAGCGTTGTCGTCATAGGTGGAAACATTTGCTTCCGGTACATTTTGGGTGAGCCATTCTTCGTAGTTGCTACCCAAACCTACACCAACGGCTTTACCTGAAAGATCAGCAGGGTTGTTAAAATCTGCTTTCTTGTCTTCGCGGGTGATCACCTGAATACCTGATACAGTATAAGGTTGTGTAAAGTCGTATTTCTTTTGGCGTTCTTCAGTGATTGTCACCTGATTGGTGATGATATCAAAACGTTTGGTTTCGAGACCTGCAAGCATACCATCCCATTTTGTTGGGACGAACTCTGCATTTACACCAATACGTTTTGCAACAGCTTTTGCCACATCAACTTCAAAGCCGACAAGTTCACCACTTTCATCTTGGTAGTTGAAGGGCGGATAAGTGGCTTCTAGGCCAATTAGGATTGTGCCGCGATCTTTGATTGTGGATAGCAGGTTCTCGTCACCTTCTGCATTGGCAGAAGTAAAGGAAAGGCCAAGTGCGGTCACAGCAAAAGTTGCAGCGGAAAGAATTTTCTTAATATTTATATAGCTCATGATGATTCGCTTTTTTTGACTAATAGAGTTCGGTTGGTGTTGATATGTACTATTCGAATGTGTGTTTCAAGTTATTTAACACTTCAAAATGTGAATAGCAGGTATTCACTATATTTTAGTGTGAATATGCAAAAATACAGTTTTCAGTTCTCTGTGCGAAGCAGGGCTAACCGTAAAACATTATGTCTTCGATAGTATCTGGAAGAGCGGCCGTTAAGAGAGATTTTGTCGTATGATGCAGGTGCATAATAGCTTTTTTTGCCAATTGTGAGGGGAGGTCTCCAAGTTCGTGCTCTCTGGCGACTAATGAAATTGTGCGGTGAAGCGGTGTAAAGGGAAGAGGGGAAATAGACACTCCCAGAAGAAAATGGCGACTTTCAAGTAATCCAGTGGGGGTTGTTATTGTCCATCCTGCACCTGCTGCGATCATTGGCATGATGGAACGGGTTGTGTCCAGTTCGTAGCGGTAGGGTGGTCTTATTTTTAGTCTTCTTAGGTGCTGTTCTATTAATCTACTGACGGGTAGCTTTGGGGTGAAGCGAATAAAAGGCAATCCTGATGCCTGTATTTCGTTATTTATGAATTTAATAGGTTTGTCTTGGGGGGTAACCAGAACAAAGGGCTCTTTATAAAGTGGATAACGCTCCATCTTGTCAATATCATCCATTGGGTCCATTGTGATGATGATATCTGTTTTTCGATTAATGAGGGCTTCCCTGTGATCGTCGGTTTGACCGCTGGTGATTGTAACGCTTCCTTTCGGATAGAGTTCTCCGACGCATTGGGTTAATTCAGGGATTAAAGTATCTGCAAGTGTGTCGATAACAGAAATTCTGACTTTCTTAAGAGGGGCAGTATCAAGGTTATGCAAGGTACCCCACATATCAGTGACAGTTTCGAGTACCTTCTGTGCATGCTGATAATATACGTGACCAGCGGGCGTAAGTGATATTGGGCGGATTGATCTGTCAAATAGGACTGTGGAGAATAAATTCTCTTGCTGGGTGATGTGCTGGGAAATTGAGGACTGAGTCATGCCAAGGTGCTGTGAAGCTTTTGACATGCTTTCTTTTTCAACCACAGTTACAAATATTTCCAGGGCTCGTAAATTTAGTCCTTTGGTAATTTCCATCTTTTTTGAACCCTTATTGCGTTGCCATTGCATGTTAAATATTCATAGAGATAAGTTCAAAATTATTAAAGATAAAATGAGTATGTATTTATGTGTTGGTGAGAATTAAATTTTGTTAAAATATTGTTTTGTTTGTGGACCTGAAAAATCTATTGCACTAATAGTAGCGCCAAAAGACCATTTACCAGATTCATTTTGAGCACTTAAGGTATTTAAACCTAAAAAAAGTACTGCTATTAATATTATTCTTTTCATAAGATGTGTTTTTTTTGCAAATGTAATAAATATATTAGAATTATTACTTTAGTAAAAGTTGAATTTTTTTATTCTAAGTTTTTTTTATTTCAAAAATTGGTATAAGCTTTGTTTATCCTAAATTGTGTTTTTTATATTCTTAAATACACAAAAAATATCTATTAATCTTATATTTGGAAAATAAGTGTTGTTTTATTTTTCAAAAAGAAACAATTGAAGCATTTATTTATTAAACTTATAAAATAAAATCATGAAAAAATATATTTTATTAATATTAAACTTATTGACGTTTCAATCTCCAATAAGTGCACAAAATTGTTCTGAAATATTTACAATATATCTAGTTAGACATTCAGAAAAAGATTACAATACAAATAATTCTACAGATCCACCACTTACAAAATGTGGCGAAGAAAGATCTGAGTATCTCAGTAAGTTTTTAAGTGACGTTTCAATTAAAGAAGTATATTCTA
>NZ_CAKZMP010000015.1 GCF_937128705.1 uncultured Kiloniella sp.
AATGATTTTGTCATAGCCTGTGCAGCGGCACAGGTTCCCGGCGAGCCAGTAGCGAACTTCGGTCTCGGTCGGGTCGGGGTTCTTTTCCAAAAGGGCCTTTGCAGCAACAACAAAACCCGGTGTGCAAACACCGCATTGAAGGGCGGCGTTGTCCAAGATTTTTTGTTGAACAGGGTGCAGTTCAGTGCCTTTGGCAACGCCTTCGATCGTGCCGATTTCATGGCCTTGCGCTTCTGCGCCGAGCATCAGACACGAACAGGTCAGGCGGCCATCAACAGTGACAGAACAGGCACCGCAATCGCCAGAGGCACAGCCTTCTTTAGAGCCCGTCATCCCGAGCTTGTCGCGGAGGACATCGAGAAGAGTTTCTTCGACATCACAGACATATTCAACGGCATCGCCATTGATGGTGGTGGAAACATGAATACCGGACATTGTTATTTCTCTCCCCCGTTAGAGGCTCTTGCATTGGCTCTCTCAAGAGCAATCTTGGCGGCGCGGGTTGCCAGAACACCAGCAACCTTGGTGCGGAATTCGATGGTGCCGCGCTTGTCGTTGATCGGCTTACAGGCAGCCGATGTGGCCGCAGCCATTTTTTCCAGCGCGGCATCATCAAGCTTGGTCCCGATCAAGGCTTTGGCCGCGTCTTCGACCAATAATACCTTGATGGCAACCGCGCCGAGGCCGACACGGGCATCGGTGCAAACGCCGTTGTCATCCAATTCCAGACTGACACCAACGCCGACAACGGCAATGTCCATTTCTGTGCGCGGAATAAAGCGCAGATAGGCATCACCAGCTCGTTTCGGGCGGGCGGGCAAGAAAACGCTTTCAACCAGTTCACCCTTGGCAAGAGTGGATTTTCCGGGGGCAACGGGAATGTCGATTACCGGAACGTCGCGACGACCATTGGGGCCGACAACGGTGGCGATTGCATTGGCGGCAACCATACCCGGGACACTATCCGCAGCAGGACCACAGTTACACAGGTTTCCGATCATGGTGGCGCGGCCCTGGACTTGTGTTGATCCGATAAGATCAGCACCTTCCATAACACCGGGCCAAAGCGCACAGAGGCCTTTGTGTTCGTTCATCTCTGCCGAGGAAACGGCCGCACCGATGCGATAGCCGCCATTTTCTTCGGTAATAGAGGTCATGGTCGGGATGTTTTTCACATCGACAATCAGATCAGGCTCTACCATGCCTGAACGCATTTGTACCAAAAGGTCGGTGCCACCCGCCAAGACGCGGGCCAGACCTTCTTCACCTGCCAACAGGGCAGCGGCGGCTTCTACGGTTTGAGGGGATTCATAACGCATGTGTATCTAGATCCATCTGTATCATCTCTGGTGTTTCATTCTTGGCTGACGTGTTGTTTTATTTTTATTGGGTTGTTTTTATGCCTCTGGCCAAATTTGGCACGGGGTATCAACCTGTTTATTACTTCTCTTTACCTGTTAGATAGGTTGCTTGTTTCATTCTTAAACATCAAGCAAACAATACGCACCCTATTTGTTCAAATTATTTGTCGGTTCGCAAAACTTTTTTGAAATATTTTGTCACTTTGGAACCGGAAAAATGTGCGGCTTTGGAGAATTGAATTCTGAGAACTGAGTTCTGACCATTAAAAATAGAAAGAAGTTTAACTCAGATCATTAAGCAAGGCCTTGGAAGATTGGGCTTGTTAGGCAAGTTGTTCGGCCAGAAAGTCAATCAACATGCGAACTTTCAGGCTGGATGCTGCACCCCGGGGATAGACGGCAAAGAGGTCAAGCGTTGGAATGGTATAGTCAGGTAAGAGAATTTCCAAACTGCCCGCGGGGTGATCGTTGATGTCGTGTTCCGGCAACAGGCCCAAGCCGTGGCCCTTTAAGATAAATTCTAACCGCGCCCCCGCGTTGTTGGTGTGAACCGGGCCTTTAATTCTAATGGTATAACGTCGATCATCTTTTTTAAGCGTGATGAGACCGGAATGCCTGCTGTAAGTTACCCAGTCATGGGTGGCCAGATCTTCGGGTGTTTCTGGCTTTGGTCTGTTTATCAGATAAGGGGGTGCGGCGCAGATACGGCGCACCGTACTACAGATTTTCTTAGACATCATGTCGGAATCATCCAGGGGGCCTGAACGGATGGCAATATCGTACCCGCCCTGGATCAGATTGGTGATTTCATCTGTCAGTTCGATATCCAGTTCAATGCCCGGATAGGTCTGGCGAAACTGGCTGAGCAGGGGGACAATACGTTTGAGGCCAAAGTTCGTAGAGCAGGTCAGCGAGATACGGCCAACGGGCTGGTCGCTGAGGCTCTGGATCCGGCGGGTTGCTGCTTCGGCTTCTTCGCTGATTAACTTACAAGTTTGATAATAATCCTCTCCGGCGCTGGTCAGGCTTAAACTGCGGGTACTGCGGTGTAACAGCCTTGCTCCAAGGCGTTCTTCGAGCAGCTTTATCTGGTGACTGACCGCGGCACGCCCCAGATCAAGTTTGCGTGCCGCGGCGGCAAAGCTGCCGCTTTCGACCACACGTGCAAAGGTTATCATCCCGCGAAGGTCGTCCATTGATCTGGTCCTTTTTCATTACCGATTTATTCATATGGGCTAAAGCGACTGTAAACTTGCCCCTGTAAACCTTTCGGTACAAACATATTGTCTAATATAATTAAACAATATGTTTGTTTCCAGATGTATTATCTTTTTTGATGAGACGAATTATCTTGTGTTCAAGCAAACAAAATTTTTGTTTTTGGGCGATAAAAGAAAGACTTGAACATGAAAATACTGATGATTGTTACCTCACACGAAGATTTCGGCACCAGCGGCAGAAAGACTGGCCTTTGGTTAGAAGAATTTGCGGCACCCTATTATCGTTTCAAGGAAGCCGGGGCAGATATTACAGTGGCATCCCCTGCGGGTGGTCAATCGCCTATTGATCCTGCAAGTCTGGGCGATGATTTCCAAAGTGATGATACACGCCGTTTTAATGAAGACAGTGTGGCTCAGGATCTTTTGGCAAATACAAAGCCATTGAGTTCCATTAAGGCAGATGGTTTTGATGCTGTGTTTTACCCCGGTGGTCATGGGCCGTTATACGATTTGACTGATGACGTTCATTCGCTGGCATTGCTGCGTTCTTTCAATGCGGATGAGCGGCCAATTGGTACTGTCTGTCACGGTGTAACCGCCCTGATTAAAGCAACAGATATGAATAATACCCCGATTGTTGCCGGGCGTGAAATCACTGGCTTTACAGATAGCGAAGAAGCCGCCGTTGGTGCGACAGATATTGTCCCCTTCTCTGTCGAGCAAGAATTGACAAAAGCCGGGGCAGTGTTCCGTTCTGCAAATGATTGGGCTGATTTTTCTATCCGTGACGGTCATTTTGTCACCGGGCAAAATCCGGGGTCTTCTGATTCCGCCGCCCGCTTGTTGCTTGATGTGCTAAAGGCCTAGGGCGTTAAGCTATTCGAATATCTGAAGGGGCAGGGTGTGACAAAACAGATGTCCAGCTACCCCTTCAAGAATTTTGGATCAGCACTATATGTGATCCGTACTTGATGAAACATCCGATAAGAATTTGATTATGAACAAGCTATATAAGCCTCTTTCCTTTACCCGTGGTCCGGCTATGAAAAACCGATTTATGCTGGCGCCCCTGACCAATACGCAAAGCCACACGGATGGAACACTTTCCGATGAAGAGTTTCACTGGTTGACCATGCGTGCCAAGGGTGGTTTTGGTCTGACCATGACCTGTGCGGCCCATGTCCAAGCCAATGGGCAGGGGTTTCCCGGACAGTTGGGGGTGTTTTCTGATGATCATCTGCCGGGGCTTACCCGTTTAGCAAAGACCATCAAAGCCGAAGGTAGTTTGGCTATTGTTCAGCTACATCACGCAGGAATGCGCTCGCCAGCTGATCTGATCGGCACAAGCCCGGTCTGTGCGTCAGATAATGTCGAGCATGGCGCGCGTGCTTTGAGTACGCCTGAGGTCGAGCAGTTGATCGAAGACTTTATTGTTGCCGCTGAACGGTCTGAAAAGGCTGGCTTTGACGGGGTCGAAATCCATGGCGCACATGGTTATATTTTAGCTCAATTCCTAAGCCCAACAATTAATCAACGTGATGATCAGTTTGGTGGCAGCCTTGAAAACCGGATGCGGCCTATTCAGGAAATTATTACGGGCATTAGACAGCGTTGTGGGGCTGATTTTAATGTCAGCTTGCGTTTGTCACCTGAACGTTTTGATATGGATCTGGGCGAGGTTATTCAGGTTGCAAAAGATATCTTTGCTGCGGGGGAAATTGATTTTCTGGATATGTCCCTGTGGGATGTCCGCAAGGAACCCGAAGATGAAGCCTATAAAGGCCGTCCCCTGATCTCGTACTTTACCGAGCTGGATCGTGGAGCTGTAAAGCTGGGCGTTGCGGGTAAAATCATGACCCAAGCAGATGTCGAGTACTGTCTGGATGCGGGGGCAGATTTTGTTCTGATTGGTCGGGGCGCAATCTTGCATCATGACTTTCCCGAACAGCTGGCAAGGAACGCTGCCTTTACCCCGGCAAAGCTTCCGGTCAGTAAAGAGCACCTCGAACAAGAAGGCTTGAGCGAGAAATTCATTACCTATATGTCCCGCTGGGAAGGGTTTGTTCAGGCTTAGGGTTTCTGGATTTCTGGACCTGAATTCTGGAATATGTGACCTGAAAGTACAGGTGCGGATATTTGGCTGTTTTATCCGCGCCTGTGATTTTTCCGACCTGTAATTTTATGTCTTTAGTGCTCATTCGGGCCTTAGCTCTATTTTTTCCTTAAAGCTTTTGAGGTTATGCCTCTTACTCTTTCTCTTGATCATGCCGCCATATTTTACGGTTTTTGGTCCTGTTGGTCGGGGCGTAAGGGCGGTAAAACAAAAAATCATGAAAAATATTCATTTTTCTGTTATGATTAGGGGCATAAAAAGAAAAGGGCTGATCATAAGATGGAAAGCACTTTAAAGCATTTGCGTAAAGGTTTGGGATTACTATCCACACTTTTTGTCATGACTGTTGCGACAATTTCGTCGATGTCTTTGTCTGTTCCCGCACAAGCGAGTGACGAAAAAATCACTGTAACAGTCGGCGAATGGCCGCCTTTTTTATCTCAGGAATTAAAGGGAAATGGCGTCGTTGCCGAGATGATTGTCGAGATTTTTGCTTCGCAAGGTATTGGTGCCGAGCTAACGTTTTTACCGTGGGGAAGGGGCTATCACGAAGCTTCTCTTGGTCAGTTTCAGGCCATGGGTGTCTGGATGCACAAACAAGAACGCGAGAACGATTTTCTTTATAGCGACCCGGTTCTCAAAGAACAGTTTGTTTTTTTTCATCGTAAGGACAAGCCGTTTAATTGGGAAAGTATGGATGATCTGAGGTCCTATCGACTTGGTGGTGGCATCAAATATAGCTATGGCCCTGAATTGGATGCCGCCTTGGCTGATGGCAGGGTGATTATGGACCGGGGCGCGAACGATAAGGTGAATTTTCAAAAGCTGTTAACAGATCGTGTTCAGATTTATCCCCAAGAAATGTCGGTTGGCTATTTTGCCCTGTCCCGAGATTTCTCGCCCGAGGAACGGTCGTTGATTACCCATCACCCAAAAGCGATATTGAATAACCTGAGCTATGTTCTGTTTCCAAAAGCTCTGGAAGGCAGTGCCGAGCTCGTGGCCCGATTTAACAAGGGTCTAAAAGAGTTCCGAGAAAGCGGTGAGTATGAACGTTACATGAACCGCCTGACGGATGACGAAACATCTTGAATTGAGCTCTTTTTGAAGAAGAGAGTTTAAAAAAGGTCAAAACAGTTTCTCGCCAGAGAATAATATTTTTTTGTTGATCGCATAGAGATAACATTCTGCCGTGGGCGATCTAATCTCGCAATCTCTGAGGGCGTTATGTTGCGCTTCTTTTTTTGCAGTGTTTATGGCTAGTGCAGAGCTCCCATCATTGCTAACCACAAAAGCAGCATGTTGATGTGCTTTTACCTTTGAAACTCTTTGGGCATAATGCATTAAACTTATTGACTGCCCAATTGTTAACTCAAAAAGTTCAGGTTTATAGTACTTGATAGCCTTAGGGTAACTCGCTTTTGCGGGATGAGATGCTACTCTTAGTTCTGGGGCTATTTTCTGTTGAGTAGCTGGATCGATTAAGTTTATCCAGACAATTTCTCTTCCGATGGCAAAGAGATAACATTGGTCACCGCACTCTTTTAGTGCGTTTACTTGAGCTTGAGAGGCTGCGTTTTTATCTTGGGACAAAAAAGATGAAACAGATTTACCTGTTTTAGGGTCAAGAGCCATTGCAGTCCCAAGGTATTGATTCCCTATTCCTTGCTCGTTGATGTAACGTTGGAAAGCAATTTTTATGTTCTTGCTATAAACGAGACGGCTGGTGCCGATTTTTTTGTTTAATTGTTTAGTTTTTGAACTTGCGAGAGCATCTTGATACCATGTGAATTGCGCGATAATTAGAGCTATAAGTGCAAGTTTTAAAAGATTTATTTTATAGAATGGCATGTGTGAAACTATATATTAAAGGTTTTGCTTTTTTAGAGTTATTAATTCTTCTCTGTGGTCTGTATGTACCTGAGTAGTATTTACTATAGTTACCCAAAGTTAGAATTGCCAGAGATAAGAACTTTTTGAGGCAGTGTTAGGTTTTATATAGTGTCGATGTGTAAGCTGTTACCGATAATTCAGAAACTTGCACCTGTATCATCAAAGGAGTGGGCGAAAGCTAAGTCCTTATTTTCTGCGCGATCTTATCAGGCCGATGAGGCTATCTTTTCGGCTGGGGATAAACCCAAAGGCGTGTACTTTCTGACCCATGGCATCGGGCGTTATTATTATATTGATAGCGAAGGGCGAGAGAGAAATAAGTCGCTGGTCAAAGCGGGTGGGGCCTTTGCTAGTATTTCAACCGTGGTAAATGCAGAACAGAGCCCTTTTTATGCGCAGACAATTACCCCCTGTAACACGGTGGTGATTGACTATGATGACTTGATCCGTCTTTCGGATGAAAACAAAAACTGGGCGACGTTTGTTCGCCGTGT
This sequence comes from uncultured Kiloniella sp., assembly GCF_937128705.1. Taxonomy (GTDB): domain Bacteria; phylum Pseudomonadota; class Alphaproteobacteria; order Kiloniellales; family Kiloniellaceae; genus Kiloniella. The sequence goes on from NZ_CAKZMP010000015.1 coordinate 7,082, forward strand.
TTATGAAAACCTTGCCCTGAAAAAAGAAAATCGGGAAGCTGATTTTTTAATGAAATCTGCACGTCAGAGATACGAAGGTTTTCTTGATGAATTTGGGGTACAAAACGATTTGATACCCCTGCGGCATGTTGCGATGTATCTGGGAATTACTGATGTCACCCTATCCCGTATTCGTCGCGAAATGGGCATGATCTGAAAAGCACTGTCTTTTAACTCCCGAACATTTAACTCCTCAAGATTCAATTCCCCAAGATTTAGCTCTCCAAAATTTAACTCTCGGGTATTTACGCCTGCGGCTTAACATATGTTAAGGCACCAAGCCCTTGCCTTGATTACAAGATCCGTCAATCCGTTTGTTTACGAAAACACTCATTTCTTGCCGGGGATATCCGGCGTGATGACCTTCCATTATCGGAGTGATGTTATGAAAAAACTGCTGCCACCCGTTCTGTTTCTCATTTTTGTGGTCCTTATGGCGGTGTTGTGTTGGCAACAGGAAAGCCCCCACGCCGTTCCTGACGGTTATAGCCTTTTGGCAGTTCCATTTATCGCGGGCGGTCTGGCACTGGCCTTTTCCGGCAGTTGGCTGTTCAAGAAAAAACGCACCAACATTATGACCTTTGGTCAACCGGATCTATTGGTGACAGAGGGGGTCTTTAAATGGTCCAGAAACCCAATGTATCTCGGCTTTGTGATTGCGTTGCTTGCTTTTGCGGTTTTGCTTGGCGGTGCCTATAGCTCTTTCGCGCTTGCCCTACTGTTTGTTGTGGTCACTGACCGCTGGTATATCGCCTTTGAAGAAAAGGTCATGCGCGACAAATTCGGCACGGCGTACGAGGCATACTGTCAAAAAGTCCGGCGATGGATTTAAGCCGCTGTCCTTAAAGGGGGGAATGTTATCAGTTGCATAGGTTTTGAGCGCTTACTGATAATTACCTTATAGGGTGATCTCTTACTCCTTATAAGACGGGTCTGTTTTGTCCAGCATGGATTTCAGGTGGTCGAAGTGGGCGAAGGATGCGTCGCTGTAATCTTCCCAACTTTGGGCGGTTTTTTCGGCGATTTCGTCACTCATGATGTTGAGATCCTGTCCGGTGGAATAGGCGAGGACCAACGTTTTCGCCGCGCGTTCCAGAAAATAGAGATCTTCGAATGCTTCGGCGACCGTTTCGGCGGCAACGGAAACACCGTGGTTGCCCATCATCATAATGGACTGGTTGCCAAAGGCGCGGGCGATGCGCTGTCCTTCTTCGGCTTCATCGGCGAGGCCGCCATAGTTCAGGTCGATAGATATGCGGTTAAAAAAGCGGGCGGTATTCTGATCAATGGGTTTGATGGCGGGGTCTTTTAGTGTCGCCAGCACGGTGGCGTAGGTTGGGTGACAGTGTAGTAGAACCCGCGCATTGGGGGCCGCAGCATGCACGGCACCATGTATGCACCATGCTGTTGGGTCTGGGGCATTTGGCCCGTTCATAACATCGGGGTCATCGGCATCTAATAGCAAGAGATCACTGGCCCTGATGTCTGAAAAGTGTTTCCACTTGGGATTCAAAAGAAACTTTTTACCATCTGCTGATACAGCGGCAGAGAAATGATTGCCCACGGACTCGTGCCAGTCAAAATGAACCGCCAAGCGAAAAGCGGCGGCGAGATCAACCCGAAGCGCCCATTCTTTTGTATCAATTCCTGCGTGGGGAATGCCCTGTAAGTCAGAGGTTCCGATGCGCTGATTTGTGGCCTGATTTATGGGCTGGGTCATCTTCGTTTCTCTTTTCAATATCTGATCATTCATGAGCCTGATAGGTCAGGCAGAATTGGTCAAGCTGTTTACATCTATCCCCGATCCTTTGATGCCCGCATCTTCTGGGATATTTTCTTATGACGTGTTAAGGGGGAGTTTGCTTCGGCGTGATAATACCTTTTGCCTTAGAGACCCTTGAAAGGCACACTACGGCCAGTGTTTATTCTTACCATTCAAGATTTTTCCAAGATTGTTCATGACAGCTTTATTTGAAATTTTTCTCAAGATCGGGGCGCGGGATTTCCTGCCCTTTTATCGCGATCTTAAAGCCGCCGGGCATATCCGGTCGGCTGCGGTTTCCTATTATCTTTGGCGGTATTTGCTCTACAGTCTTTTGGCACTTGTTGTCGCGGGGGTGATCTTGTGGGTTATGGGGGCGGTTGTCTTTAGCCCGGCAAGCGGGTTTTCGTTTAATCCTGATCTGACAATTCCGGTGATTTTTGGAACCTTGATCGCGCTTTATATCTGGTGGACCCTGATCGAAATGGTTGGGGATATGGTTCATGTCTATAGCCGTGGTCAGGTGACGAAAGCCAAGGTCATGGGGACAAAGTCGCGTATGGGGCGCGGGTTTTATGTCTTACTTCGCTTTGAACATCAGGGCGAAACAATAGAGACAAGCTTTGCCAAGCAGATAGGGCAAAAAAGCTATTGGGAAGCCTTTCCCCATGATCATCTGGACATAATCTATGCCGAAGACAAGCCAGAGCTTGTGATGCCTTATCAGGCTGATCGTTTTGAACAGCGGTGTCTGGATAAAACACGCGATATACCGCAAGGGTAATTGGACTTATCGCCCTTGGATGGTTTTAGGGGATGCCGTTCCGAATGATCTGGGAATTGGGTATGGTTTGGGCGGACTGTCAGTTTGTGCTTATAACAGGCCGATAGATTTGTTTGCGACCAAATTCGCGATTGGGAAAAGAAAGATGAAAAAGGTCTCCCTTTTTATCTGAACGAGGTTAAGATACAGAACAAGAAGACTTATGTGTTCATCAGATGGCACAAACAATAGACAGTGTGTGGGGGCAAAAGCCGATTAAACTGACTTTATCTATGGGGGTAGATAAATAAAGAGCCAGTCTTTGGATTAGCCAAAGAGACAGGTTTTATAAGCCTGTCATCGGAAAGCTGTCGTGTTTGTGAAAAGTGTGCAAAACGGGCGGAGTAGAGGTTGCCAGAAGAAAAAGTCAGAGTTTTAAAAGAGGGCTTGCCGTCGTTACATGATATGGAAACAGATGATCTGGTCGATTATCTGCTTCGGGCGCGGCAAATCTTTGTTACCAGTCTTACGAAAAAAAATCCCCCCCTTGATGAGCGGTCACTTTTGTTAGAGACAGCAAATTTTGACGAAGCAGTCAGACGTATTCTTTCTGAAAAATCATCTGCTGCTGATACATCTGGTGAAACCACAGATATCGTGGATGACAGACCTGAGGTCGAAGAAAGCAGTGGTGTTGACGGGGCTTCTCATGTGGCTTCGCGGGCGATTGACCTTGATGAACCGGAAACGGTGTCGTCAGAAAACTCGTTCTCTGACGTTTCTTTGGACAGTTATTTGTCCGAGCGGGATCAAGAAGATGAAGATGTTTTACTGTTGGAAGAAAAACCTCTTTTTGCTGAACAGCCTTTGTTAGAAAAGTTGACAAGGCCGCGCACATCTTCTTCCTCTTCTTCTGGTGTCCCAGCAGAATCTGGCGCCCTAAGAGACGCAGGCAGCTCTGGAACGTCTTCTAATAGAGAGGAAGTATCCAGAACCAGACCGGGAAGTACTGATATCGGCATGGAGCAGGGGGGAATTGATCTGGATGATTTTTCACCTATGGATGAGCGAGAGAGGCGTGAGAAGGATCGCCGAACAGAGCATCGGGTGGGTCAGGGAGCTAAAAGCCCCAAACGGGACAAGGATATTGATTTGCATGATGAAGATCGGGATCCGTCACCTTATGTGTGGGACAGTGACGTTGATGAAAGATCTGGCGGTGGTTTTTTAGGGTTCATTAGCGGTCTTATCGTTTTGGCCGTTTACATTACCTTGCCTGCCTTGGCGCTTGTCTCTCCGCTGTTGACCCCGGCAATGGCGTGGGAAGAATGGATTAACCTTTCAATTTTGTCGGGCATTGTGGTGGTGGCTGTTTTGATCTGTGCCTTATTCAGTCGCTATCGTTTCCGTTATGCCCTTTACGGGGGCATGGCCTTTGCCTTGTTGAGTTCTGGTGCTCATTATATTCCTCAAGTGCGAGATTTTGTGGAAAATGAAAAGATTGTCTTGCCCATGGCATCGCACTACCTGATCGAAGGGTATTTTCAACTTGCCGAAGAAAGCCAGCTTCCCCTTAAAACAGGGGCGGTTCAATTGCAGCCAAACGAGTTGAATTACAGTCGCTTACAGCGGGTAAATCTCTTTGTGAAGGAGGTTGACGCATGGCTGGAAAATTGAAGTCGCTATGTATGGTTTTGTCCTCTGCCAGCCCGTTATGCCGCTTTTTGGTGCTTACTGCCTTGCTCATTTTTGTTGGCGTGACAGGGCCTGTTGCGCGTGCAGATGTGATCGGTCGGGGAGAGGGTGATCATCAGTTCCTTTTGTTTAATAAGCTTTCCTTCACGAAAACGGTGTGGGGAGAGAGAGCTGAACCCGAACCCGAACCCGAAAAAATTAAACAGAATACGTTTTTACCAAATATTGATTACAGCTATCGTTGGCGTATCGAAAACGGTGGGGCCCAGGCAATAACGCAGGGGCAAGTGATCTGGAATATTCAGGCCAATACCTTTTTGCCACTGCCGCCCCATCCCGGCGGACGGGCGCGGTTAAGTGAACTTTCCGAAGAAAGCTGGTCACAATTGGCGCTTTATGATGTGAAGCTGAAACTGATCTTTCACGGAAAAGAAACGCCGGAAGAACGCTATGGGATCGTGCTTGACCTTGGTATTCCAAACAAACCCGGTGAGAAAAGCTGGAGCATTACAGTACCTAAACGGGTGAGCTGGGATAAACTATTAACCCGCTATCAGGGACCGGGGGCAAACAACGGGATCTATGTGTCTTCGGACGAAGCAAGAGCAGTTGTTGGTCAGGCCGGGGAAGAAAAAGAGTTTGTGGTCGAAAGTTCGTGGCTGGTTTCGGCAAGAATGAGTACGGTCGCATACTTTGACGATCTGTTGCAAAAGCGTGTGGACTGGCGGGCAGAGGTGATGGTGCGCACGGTTGAGGCTCAGATGAACTCGCTAGAACGGATCACCAGTTTGCCTGTCGAGAAAATCCGTCAGGCACTGGCCGTGACACGGGTTGAAATCAATCGGAATATCGCGGCTGTTCCCGAAGCTCTTCGGCGTCTTTATGATAAGATGAACAAGGGTGTCCCGGATCGTTACATCAGCCCGGTACGGCGGGATTATTACCATGCAGAACGCACGCGCATTTATGATGACGCTGTCGCAAAACTGGAACAGTTAAAGCCAGGCCAAATGATTGATGATTATCCCACGTGGTTTGATGCGAAAGTTCAGGAAATCGGCCTGCAGTAATTGGCTTTCTGTAAAATATGCTGGGATTAGGTGAAACAGACACGGCAAGATGTGTTTGGAAACTATTTACCAGTTGGGTAACTCATTCAAGATTTGGAATGGGTTGCCAATCTATTGTGTATATTCGTCTATCATGTACAAATAATAAAAAACAGGTCAGCCCAATTTGGGCCGACCTGTCAGAAGTAAACGCTAAACTCATAGAGTTTATGGCGATTTAATCAGGCAGAGCGTATATTCCCGAGGAACGTCTGAATTGATGTGCTGAGAACGTTGGACTGGCTGGTAAGATCATCTGCTGTTGTCAGCATATTACCCGCAGCGTGTTCCGTGTTCTGGGCGGTTTCGGACGTTTCTGTCAGATCCTGACGCATGGACTGTGCAATGCTGGACGTTTCTTCTACTGACCTTGCTATTTCCGATGTTGCCGCAGCCTGTTCCTGTACTGCCGCAGCAATAGCTGAGGCAATTTCGTGAACACGCTGGATCGTCGTTGTAATACCTGTGATGGCCTCTGCGGCTTGCATGGATGCTGCCTGTACACCATTGATCTGTAGTGCAATTTCGTCCGTCGCTTTGGATGTCTGGTTCGACAGGTTTTTAACCTCGCTGGCCACAACGGCAAAGCCTTTGCCAGCTTCGCCGGCGCGTGCGGCCTCAATCGTGGCGTTCAGCGCAAGCAGATTGGTTTGTTCCGCAATATCGGTAATCAGGCCGACAACTTGACCAATTTTTGTGGTTGATTCTGCCAGTTCTGACATAATGCCACGTGTATTATCAGCTTGTTTAACGGCTTCTTGCGTTACGTTGGTTGACTGTTCAACCTGTTGACCAATTTCTTTGATAGAGGCGGAAAGCTCTTCGGATGCCGTGGCCACGGTTTGTACATTTTCTGTCGCACGGGTTGCGGACTGTGCAGATACATCACATTTGCCTTTGACCTCACTGGCAGCCTGTCGCATGGATGGGGCGGTTTTTGCCATGGTATCAACAGCTTGATCAACTTGAGAGATAACACTGGTTACCTCTTGATCAAAGCTGGCAATAAGATTACGCAAGGTTTCTGCTTTTCTCAACTGGTCTTGTTGCGCGACTTGCTGTTCCTGATTAAGGCGCTCATTTTCAATCAATTGATCCTTAAAGAAGAGAACAGCGTTGGCCATTTTGCCCAATTCGTTGGTCGAATCAGTGTTTGGTACATCGATGTCTCGATTACCATTTGTCAAATCTTCCATAACAGAAGTTAAACTCTGGATCGGGCGGGATAAAAGGGTGCTAATCCACCAACCAATGGCAAAAACAATGATGGCCGTGACCAGAATAACAACGGCCATGACAAGGGTCGTTTGTTTTGCATTGGAAATTGTTTGTTCTTTTACCGCGTCAAAATCAGTGGTCACTATCTTTTTCATTTTATACAAGGCGGGGATGCCTTCTGAATAGACCGTGCTCAGTGTTTTTTGATGCTTTTCTAATATGAGTTTCAGGTCAGCTAATTTGTTGAATGAATCTTGATATTTAGCTAATAGATCCTTGATTTCTTTGGCATCATTGGCTGCAATTCCAGATGCTCTCATTACGATTTTAAATTCATTAATTTGTTCCCCAATACTATCAATAGATTTGGGATCAAGCCGTAAAAGAAAGTTTTTTTCATGACGCCGCATCATCAGCACTAATACTGTCAGGTCAGAATTATAGAGCCTTTCTAAGCGTTCTTCTACGTTATGTACTGCTGTACGAAGTTCACCTTGTAAGCCACTTGATTCGTTTAAACCTATGATTTCAAGATTATGCACAACTGTTTTGAATTGCTCTTCATAAACCGTAGATAGATTTTTCAGATCGTCAACATAACCAGTAAATTCAGGAGTGTTTTCTTCTGTTTCCAGTTCACTTAGGTATTTGTTTATCTTGGACATAACTTCTGCGTGTTGGACAACGTATTTTTTATCCAACCGTAATAGAAAGTCTTTTTCATGACGGCGAGCATTCAGGAGCTCTTTGTCTAGGCTTTCTCCGAGTTCCAAAACATGGCGTGCTTTGTCCTGATTGGAAATGTATCCGTTTCTAATTTGGTTGCTAACGAGATAAACGCTGCCGATCGCAACAAAACCGATAAGGGAAAGGACGCAGATTGCTAAAATTTGGAATCGTAGGCCAAGGTTTGTA
>NZ_CAKZMP010000016.1 GCF_937128705.1 uncultured Kiloniella sp.
CGACAATTCTTTATGTCAGCAGTGACGAAAAGGTTCTTGGACGAGTTACCTATATTTTTAGAATGCTATTTCTGTCCCTTTTTCTTTGGGCATTTCTGATTATGAGTTTTACAAATATTATGCCCCTTGAAGATATTATTTCAGCGCTTCAAGATCCGATTGAAGACATAGAAATTCATGGCGGCTGGACTATTCTTTCTGTCATTCTCACAACTTTCAGCACGCAAATGTGCTGGATGGCACATCGTTTAAATCATATTGGCTGGTCCAAATGGCTGGCATTATTAATTGCCGTACCCGGTGTGAATATCGTCTTGGGCTTGTTACTCGTGGCAATGCCGGGAAAAACAATAAATAATAGAATGCAGACTGAAAGTTATGCCGACCTCATAGATAGATCAACAGAATCAGATTATGCTTCCCGCCTGTAAATCAGACAGGTTATCTCAATATTCCAGTTAATATGAACTCAATTACAGGGTGTTTAAGATGATTGATGTTTTCGGTTGGTGGGCTTTTGATCCCGAAAATACAACCCTGATCAACCGAGTTAGTGGTGAAAAGGTTTGCTTTATTGCAAAACTTGGCCCGCAGGATAGTCCTGCGGAAGGGAATTGGCTGAGGTTTGAGTATCAATACGATGGTTTAAGTTATCCGTTGTTGGTGGAAACGGGGCCTGTTATTTACGATACTTACGAAAGATATTCTCTGGGCTCAAGCTATGTCACACGTATAAATAACAAACTTGCGTGGCAGGTCGATCATATTCGATCCGCCAAAATTTGGGCGGAAAGACACAATCAACATTCAGATAAATACCACCCCTCTTATGGTCTGTGGCGGCGGGTTGATGACTGTATTGCAGATGCATTTTCCTTTTGGCCTGAAACTGAAAAAACGGGCCCGGTACCAGAGAGAATAATTATCGCTGGTGGTTGGGTAAATGGTTCTTGGAATGACAGGTGGGAACGAACCTTTGTGACATGTCAGGAAGAATATCAGCCTACAACTTTAACATCGGCTCCCCTCGTTGCTTTGGATACATTACCGCCAAGTCCATGGATTTTCCACGATACGAAAGAGACCGACACTTCAAAGTATGTAGGGGTTCGCGATTTGGTTAAACCTGTTTCTTACCCCCCGTATAATGCAGAGAAAGAAAAGCAAGAATATCGATTTTCCTATATTCCTGCAGAAGAAAAGCTCACTGGCTTTGAAAGCAAAACGCTTTACCTCAAAACCGAAGATGAAACCTCAGTGGTTGCTCTTCGTTCAGGTGATGGCTTAAGTACGGGGCATGGTCCTTCTGCTCACTTTACGTTTTTGTATGGTGATTCAGAATACACAGGTTCAATATATGCCAGACCTAAATATCCTGCACAAAGCCCTCGCGATTGGGGAATTAGTTGCCCCCTTTCTCTTACCTTTCGTCCTCGGCTTGTTGAAGGCAAAATGACTAAAGAAGCGGATGATTTAATAAATAGCACAAATGCAGATCTTAGGATCTGGCATCAAATTAACTTAAGACTAAGAGATGCTTTTCTCGAGTTTAAAGACTCTGTTTATCGTTATGATGAATGGCATCCTGATCTATCCCTCAGTGCAAGCCAGAATGTATTTTGCGGTGGTAATTATAAGGGGGGAATTAAGGGTACTTTGTACAGCAGCCGATACCTTGATGCGCCTCAGACTCTGCTTAAGAGAGTTAATTTAAATCTAGATTCAGGAATGAATTGAACGACGAATATTTCTAAAATCATATTGAAAAGTCATAAAAAAGCCCGGCAAA
>NZ_CAKZMP010000017.1 GCF_937128705.1 uncultured Kiloniella sp.
GATATCGAGTACAGTGACCTCGTGCATCTTGCCATCGCTGATGTGGATGAAGGTTGGGATATTGCCGCGTAAATCGAGTAGTGTATGCATCTTAACAGCGGCCTTGGTGGAGCGAAAGCGTGCCCACGGAAAAACGCTCAAACACAAGTCGATGGTCGTGGTGTCAAGCGCATAAACCGTCTGTTCCAGCTCTACCGCGAAGTTGTCGCTGGCGTAAAGTTTTCTGGCAATCTGGATCAAGCTCATCGCGAAATCCATGTAGATGCGGCAATCACGCTGTTCATTGGCATCTGCCAACGTACTCTTGGCGATGTTGTTGCTTCGTATGCCCAAATGATAGAGCTTGGTTTGGTGAGCACGCAGACAGGTTTCGATATCGCGCAAGCTCTCGCGGCAAGTTAGTTGCGCGAAAGCCATGCAAAGAAATTGATCAAGATGCGAAAAAGTCTTAGTGGGGTATTTGGAGGGGTAACGCTGCACACAGCGACGAAATGTGTGAAGGGGCAAATGCTCCATGAGTTGCGCAAACACCAACTTACCTGAATACATAATTGGAGACTCCGGGGAGAAAACCCCAGTTTCCCAAAAAAATTCACTTCCAAGTCGATGACACCCCTAAGAAGACTGCTTCGCAATACAGATCAATAGCTTATCTGATCATTTACGTGGAATTGCCGGACACTACTGAAAATATATACTCAAATTGCATAGGCGATTGATAACCTAATTTTGAATGTGACCGTTTTCCATTGTAAAAAGCCAGATAGTCAATGATACTCAACCTTTCCTTTTCCTTTTCCTTTCCCTTTTCCTTTGTCTTGAATTTTTCGTAGTTCAATTGTTCATACTTAAGACTAAGAAAGAATCGTTCTGTCGGAGAATTATCCCAACAATTTCCTTTTCGGCTCATGCTCTGCTTCATTTTCATAACAGACAGATGACTGCGATATTCATGGCTGGCATATTGACTGCCCCGATCCGAGTGATGGAGCAAGCCAGGTTCTGGCTTTCTTCGCCAAAAGGCCATTTGTAGCGCTTTTACGCACAATGCTGTCCGCATGTGGTCTACAATTGCCCAGCCCACAACTTGTCTGGAAAATAAATCGATAACAACAGCAACATAAAGCCAGCCTTCCAAGGTCCAAACATAAGTGATATCCGTTGTCCAAACTTGATTTGGGGCAACGACATCAAATTGTCGGTCATATATGGTCCGCCCCGTATTGCAAGACAAAATTTGCTGTTTGACAAAAAGAATAATGCTCCCATATATCCGGCCTTCAAATGAAGTATCAGCACTTCTGGCCCTGATGGAATCTGCGAGCATCCTTGACCTCATCAAATCTTCGGCCCTCATTGGCCCTTGACCACTTTCAGGTTCTCAGGATGCAGGTTTTACCTTTTATGCCATCACTTGAATTTTATCCACGCAATTCGTTGTTGACTGTTGATGCCTTTACTTGTTTGTGTGCTCGTGTAACTAAACCTATTAATTTTTTGATCCTTGATTAGAGGTTGAAAACCTTCAGTCTCTACCTGCCCAGCTAAGGATAAAGTACCTATTTGAAACATCGATATTGAGTTGTACTATACTACCCAATAGTTGCATCATAGTTCTTCTTTTTACTCAATAACGCCCAAATTATCCGTGCATTCTTGTTGGCCATCGCAACGGCTGAAATATTTGCGCCGCGCCGCCGTTCCAGCTTGTTAATCCATTGATTACGCTTGTCTTGATGTTTGTGAGCAACTCTGACAACCGTTCGTCCGCCATGAATCAATAATGTCCGTAAATATGTGTCACCTCGTTTGCTGATGCCCAGCAGGGTTGCTTTTCCGCCAGTAGAATATTGACGTGGTACCAGCCCTATCCAAGCAGCCAGTTCTCGCCCATTCTTGAATACGGCAATGTCATTTATCGCCGCAACCACGGCAGTCGCAGTTAGCAAGCCCACACCAGGAACCGTAAGCAGGCGTTGGACATCTTCGCTTTGTACGCTAATGGCTTGCAGCTTCTGCTCCAACACAACAATTCGTTCATCAAGATGCACCATTTCTTCATAGAGTTCATTGAGTAATGTCCGAAATAATGGGGTCAAAGCGTTGGTTGCATCTTCCAGGATGTCTGGTATCGTTGCTCTAACATGAGCAATCCCTACCGGAATGGTGATGCCGTATTCCATTAACAACCCTCTAATCTGATTGGCTTGTGCGGTTCTCCTGGATACAAGTAAAATACGTACTCTATGAATACTCTGTATATCCTGTTGCTCAATGCTTTTAAT
>NZ_CAKZMP010000018.1 GCF_937128705.1 uncultured Kiloniella sp.
TTATGTCTGCCAATAAAGATCTTTTGACCGTTGGGCTTGCCCAGATCACGCCTATCTGGCTCAATCGCGAAGCTACCCTTGAAAAAATCATCGACTATATAAATCAAGCTGCGGATCAAGGCTGTGATCTCGTTGGTTTTGGCGAAGCCTTGGCCCCCGGATATCCCTTTTGGCTCGACCGTACCGATGGCGCCCGTTTTAACAACGACATTCAAAAGGAAATCCACGCCAAGTATCTGGACGAGGGTGTCTGCATTGAACGCGGTGATCTTGCATCTGTTTGTGAAACCGCAAAAACACGTGAGATTGCTGTCTATGTCGGCATCATGGAACGTCCCCTTGATCGGGCGGGGCACAGCCTTTATTGCACCCTTGTTTACATCGACAAACAGGGGCGAATAGGTTCCGTTCATCGCAAACTAATGCCAACCTACGAAGAGCGTTTGGCCTGGGCCCCCGGCGATGGTCACGGTCTGCGAACACACTCCCTAGGGGAGTTCACAGTTGGTGGCTTGAATTGCTGGGAAAACTGGATGCCATTGGCCCGTGCGTCGCTCTATGCACAAGGGGAAGATCTTCATTTTTCCTGCTGGCCCGGCGGAGATCACAATACCCATGATTTACCCGGTTTTATCGCCAAGGAATCCCGCTCGTATACAATGTTTGTCTGTGGCTTGATGCGTGTGGAAGACATTACAGATGATATCCCGCATGCTGACCTTATCAGAGCCGGAGAAAGCACTGGCTTGCTTGCCAATGGCGGTAGCTGTTTGATGGGGCCAGATGGAAAATGGGTTATTGAACCTATTATTGGCGAAGAACGTCTGGCCGTCGCCACCATTGACCATAAAATAGTCCGAAGAGAGCGGCAGAATTTTGACCCCGCAGGGCACTATTCACGGCCGGATGTCACACAGCTCTCTGTCAACAGAGAGCGTCAATCCACAGTTAAATTTACAAATTAAATTTACAAGTTAAAGCGTAAGATAATCGCCTTGTATCAGTGCAGAGGTCGGTTTCCCCGACTGATCTCTGCACGTTTACTTCCTTTGGTTTTGTTGACCGACGCCCGATCAACACTGCGCTCTCGGGGGAAATGAACACAAACATTTGTCCCCACCCCAAGCTCACTATTGATAACAACGCGTCCACCATGCAATTCAATAAGTGATTTCACAATGTGAAGCCCTAACCCGCTACCTTCGTGATTCCGTGTCAAGGCCTCGCTGACTTGATGAAAGGGGTCCATGACCTTGGGTAAATCTTCTTTACTAATACCTATCCCCTTGTCGGCAATTGATAAGCTAATACCGTCTCGTTTATTCCCAGATACAGTGATAATCACATCCCCTTCTTCACGGGAAAATTTGACCGCATTAGAAAGCAGGTTAATCAACACCTGTTTAATCCGACGTGCATCCGCATAGAGATAGGGTAAGTCGCTCGGCAATTCTGTGATCAATGAAATATTATGGCTATCCGCTTTATTCGACAGCATCGCCACCGATGATTCTATTACTGTAGACAGATCCACCTCTGTCTCCACAAGATCCACATCTCCAGACTCAAGTTTGGAAACATCCAGAAGATCGTTTAAAACCTCGAGCAGGTGAACCCCTGCATTATTGATATCAAAACAATAATCTTTGTATCTTTCCTGTCCCAAGGGGCCGAAGGATTCATTTTTAAGCAGTTCTGAGAAGCCAATAATACAGTTCAGCGGCGTTCGAAGTTCATGGCTCATATTCGCCAAAAATTCATTCTTACTTCGGCTTGCCAATTGCTCTTTGCTAACAGCACTCCGCAACCGCTCTTCTGTTTTAATACGCGTTTGTAATTCAGTCTGCAGCTCTGCTGTGCGCTGTTTCACCCGCTGTTCAAGCCCGAGATTGGCCTCTTCCAGGGCTTCTGCAACTCTTTTTTGAACAGTGATATCATTGTAAGTCGTCACAAACCCATCTTGAAGCGGGTTTCCACAAACCTCTACAACAGTTCCATCCGTCCGTGTTCGTTCTAAATGATGAGGCTCGAATTTGTACGCCAGTTCCATACGTTCGTGAACCTGATGATCGATATTGCCTGGCCCATACTCTCCCCTTTCAGCATTATAACGGAAGAGATCAGCCATAGATGTTCCGGGTTTTCCAAGCTCTTCGGGAAAATCCATAAGCTCTAGAAAACGTTTGTTACACAACACCAGTTTACAATTACGATCAAAAAGGGATATGCCTTGCGTAATATTTTCGACAACCGTCTTTAACTGTCCGGCAATGGCAATCACACCACCAACCAGACAGGACGAAGCATCACTGACAAGAACAGAGGCACCACCGCCACTCAAATTAGTCATGCGGATTTGTGTTAATTCTAGGCTGGGTTGTTGGAAAACAATAGCCTGCCCAATTCCCATAAAATGAAGCCATTCGTCGATAATTTCCGCCTCAGCCCCCTTTGCATTAACGCGCACATCACTGCAAATACAACGAAGAAGAATATCGTTTAACGGTGTGCCAGCTTTGACACTATCTTTAGGGACACCCAAAAGCTTTTGAAAGTCATTATCACTACCGATCAACTCGTAGTCATTGTCAAAAAAAGCAACGGCTTGTTTTGGTAGGTAAAGCGGACTGGTATACTCCACAGACGGTCCTGCCTGAGTTACCTTATCTTTCCCCATACTGTTGACCCCAAATGCATTAGAAGGCTTGCTTGCCAGCTTTAAGGTATCAAAGATAAAGAATAAACTCTTAAAATTTCGTTGCTCTTCAAAGTGGTGCTTGACCCCAAGCCCGGAAACAGAGTTACATACTCAAAAGAATAACTAATTTTCCGTGTTTCTACCCTTAATAGCAAACACACTCTTCCTTGGCTCAAATTCCACTGATTTAGTCAGATTAAAAGGCCCCTGATTCTTAATCCTCCAACATAAAGAGACAAATACCGCTCATGACAACATTAGATCTAGATTTTATTCGCTCCAATTTTCCTGCCTTTAAAGAGCCCTCTCTTGAAAACTGGTCTTTTTTTGAAAATGCGGGGGGATCTTATGCCTGTGGTCAGGTGATTGAGCGCCTGAACTCATACTATTGCAAAACCAAATTACAGCCCTACCACCCCTTTCCCGCATCTGAAGCTGCTGGACATGAAATGGATCAGGCCCTCATTAAACTCGCCGCCTATCTGAATGTTACAGAGGCCGAGATTGATCTGGGGCCATCGACCAGCCAGAACACCTATGTACTGGCACAGGCTTTTCGGGCCACCATGCAAGAAGGCGATGAAATCATTGTCACCAATCAGGACCACGAGGCAAACTCTGGCGTTTGGCGAAGATTAGCTGACAGTGGAATTATTGTTCGCGAATGGAGAGTTGATTCAGAAACCGGGTATCTGAACCTTGCTGACCTAGATAATTTATTGAACGACAAAACACGTCTTGTCACTTTTCCTCATTGCTCAAATATCATTGCCCATATGAACCCTGTTGCTGAAATAACAGCGCGTGCCCACGCCGTTGGCGCAAAAGTTGTCGTTGATGGTGTTTCCTATGCCGGGCACGGTTTCCCCGATGTTTCTGCCCTCGGCGCGGATGTGTATCTCTTTTCGCTCTACAAAACCTTTGGCCCACATCAGGGGTTGATGGTTATCCGCCAAGAAACAAGGGATATTCTGGCTCATCAGGGGCATTTCTTTAACAAAGATCTCGCCCACAAACGATTTGTACCTGCTGGTCCAGATCATGCTCAAGTTGCGGCTTCCAACGGCGTTTCAGAGTATTTTGATGCTGTACATGCCCACCACTTTGATCATGAAGCGGATCCCCTTACGCGGGGCAAAAATGTCCATGATCTTTTTCAGGCCCATGAGCAAGACTTGATGGCACCTTTGCTTGAATATATCCGAGGCCGAAATGGTTTACGCCTTTTGGGGCCAGATACCCCCGAAGAAAGAGCACCAACCATTTCCATCATAACCAAACGTAATGGACGATCCGTTGCCGAAGACCTTTCCAAACACGGCATTATGGCCGCAGGTGGTCATTTCTATTCCTATCGGCTTTTTGAGGGAATGAATCTTGATCCTGAAGCGGGCGCCGTTCGCGTTTCCTTCGTCCACTACACCAGCCCTGATGACATCCAAAAACTACTCAAGGCATTTGATCAGGTACTATAAGCAGGAACAACACCAGAAGAGTATTCAAACTCAATGAGCCCCTTGCCTGTTATACAACACAGGCAAGGGGCTCTGCTATTTTATCGTACTTTTCTATTTCTTCTGAGTTAACAAAGTTACACAGAAATTTATCATCCACTACCTATTACGAATAAACCCTTATAAACTGGGCATAAACTTTTGATATAAATCCAGCAAGATAAGCCAAAGTTCAATAGATTTTTCAGGTGTTCCCCCTCAGGTTCTTGTTCATCACGAACACAAACCTAGGAACTAAACATGAAGCAGCTGAAACAAACCATTCTCTTTTCTTCTATCGGAATTTTCACTCTCGCTGGTGTCGCTTTTGCCCATAGCCTCGACGGCACCTATGTCGGAAAGTCCAAGACTGAAATAACGGACCTATTGCAAACTCAGGGATATGAAGTACGGGAAATCGAGGTCGAAGATGAATATCTCGAAGCCTATGCTTTGAAAGACGGCATTCGCTATGAAATTTACGTCGATCCCAACACTGGCAACATCGTTAAAGTAAAAGAAGACGATTAAATTTTTCTAGCTCTATCTCTTACTTCGGAGGGGTGATTAAGCCCCTCCATCATTTTTTATCCTGTTAGAATTGAATATTACCGGAGGCCTTATGCAAAATGTTAAAGTCTGGGATTTATTTATCCGCCTTTTTCATGCCAGTATCGCAATCCTCTTTCTAGCCAACTTCTTAGTTACTGAAGATGGCGGCACGCCCCACCGTTACCTGGGGTATATTCTTCTTGGACTACTAGCTCTCCGTTTTATCTGGGGATTTATTGGCAGTTACCACGCACGCTTTACAAATTTCACTCCAAGCAAGGAAAGTGTAAAAGAACACCTGCGTCGTATCCTGTTTCAGGAAAAAGATATTCATCTTGGTCACAACCCGCTTGGCGCACTTATGGTATTTAATCTGTTGGGATCACTCAGCCTAATCTGTTTAACTGGTATTTTAGCTGAAACAGATATGTTCTGGGGCATGAAGTGGCTCGAAGAAATTCACGAGTTCTTAGCAAATTACGCCATGATCTCTGTAGCCTTTCATCTGTTGGGCGTTGCTTGGGAGACAAAACGATCTAAAATCAATATTGTCAAAGCAATGCTTACGGGTAAAAAATCTCTCCCAAGTACTAAAGAGCCAAATGGCACCACGATACAAACATGAGTAAATTTATGAATAACGATCCCCATAAAACATCACAGCCCTTTCATGAAAGAGCAGGAACATTATGGGGTTTGTTAATCATTCAAATTATCTGCACCCTTTTCTTCCTGTCTGATGTTATCGGTGATCTCTTATTTGCTCATGACATTTTTGCTGAATTTGACCACGACATTATTGAATTTCTGGTTGTAATCGCCCTGTCAGTCAGTATTGCCTATACAGCGATACAAATACGCCACATGCTCCAACGGCAACGGCGAATAGAACAGCAAATAAAAATTGCTTCTGGTGCTTTTATATCCATGCTCGATCAATACTTCGGGGAATGGAAATTAACGCCTGCCGAACAAGATGTTGCCTTGTTTCTTATCAAGGGGATGTCATTCACAGATATCGCAAATCTGCGCCAAACACGGGAAGGAACTGTCAAAGCCCAGTGCAATGCCATCTATAACAAAGCAAACGTATCCGGTCGCCCTCAGTTATTAAGTTTTTTTATAGAAGAACTCCTGAGCGAAGAGCTCATTACCCCTAATTAATTTTTCTATCTTCAGCTTCAGAAACGGGTACTTTTCCAAGTGTAATCCGGAAAATCACGATAAACATTATTGGAACAAGGCATAAAGCCACGGCAAACACACCTTGAATCCCCCAGAATGCCCCGCAAAAAATCCACACGAGCACGACATTAAGCAGGAAATACAACGTCGCATCCGAATTAGGATCCAAGAGCTCTTTGAAAAAAGAACCAATAAGCGGCACAGCATAAATGAGCTGGAAAAACTTGGGTTCCTCAGATGTCAGCTTGTCAGGTATTGAGGAAGTCAAACTTTGAGCCGTTGTATCAGTCATGCATATTCTCACAGTATTTTAGTCGGATATAAGGTACTGCTAAAATAGGAATGCGATTATCAAACAACAAAGTGACAGAATGTCACAGAAAATTACTCGGGTATAAAACCCTTAAATCTCTGTATGCATGCGATAGCCGGGCGCATAGGCCAAGCGAACGATTGTTACCGGAATATCCGCGTTCCATGTTGTGCGATCAATCACAAAAATGGCTTCCCCTTCGATTGCTTGCAACAGTTCGGCTTCTTGGCTGGTCGCATTCGCTGCAGAAAAGGAAATATCACCCTTTGTTAAAGGCGTATTTTGGACCAACCATTCGTTTGCATCAATCTCTTGCAAGTTCACATCACGAATAGCTGCAACTTCGCACAGGTTCACCCAACGATCTTCGTAAAGGAAGGGTTGATTATCAGCATAATGCAGGCTTCGAACATGCAACATCTCAACCTTGTCAGATAATCCAAGACGACTTGCCACCGCAACCGAAGGCGGTGTCTCTGACCGTTCAAGAACAGTGTGACGCCACGCCCATCCCCTTTGTTCGACTTCCAACCTTGTAATTGGGATTTCCAATGTTGCTTTCCGAATTGGATTCAATGCCACACGTGTCCCCGCCTTGCGACGACGTTCCAACAATCCCTCATCGGCCAAGGCACGCATCGCCCGGTTAACCGTCGCACGTGCACACCCAAATTCTTCAGCTAAATCAATTTCATTGGGGATCATGTCGCCCGGCAGCCAGATCCGTTCAATTATCCGGCGCATAACCTCGGCTTTTACACTTTGCCAGCTATTGATCTCTGTTACGGTCAAATCCGGTCCTTTAATGACATCATCGTTTTTTTGTAGCGGGCAACGATTTGATCCCGTTTTATATGGTATCCCTCTTTTACCAGATGACGGCCTGCTGACCAGACATCAGTGATCATGTGGTCATCGCCTGCAAAGATATAGCTATCCAGAATGGCATCACCTTCTTTGCCTAACAAATCAACAGCATCCATATCCAAAGCAAAGAGATCCGCACGTTTCCCAACTGCGATGGCACCAGATTCACGTTGCCCTGCTTGCGATCCACCCGCCACAACAGCATCCATCAAGACACGACCCGTGGATTTTTCTTTGGTTGCAAAAACCGCCCGCCCCCGATCGCGAAGGCGTTGCGAATATTCCAGCGTCCGTAACTCTTCCGATAGAGAAATGCGAATATTTGAATCAGAACCAACACCAAAACGGCCACCAGCCTTAACATAGCGAACGCCGTCAAAAATACCGTCCCCCAAACTTGATTCTGTTATCGGACACAAACCAGCAATAGCATTTGTCCGTGCCAGACCTTCGGTTTCGTGTGGTTCCATATGGGTGCAGTGTATCAAGCACCAACGTTCGTCCACAGCATGATTTTCTAACAACCACTCTACGGGGCGTTTACCCCATGCAGATTCGATCTCTTCGATCTCGGCTGTTTGTTCAGCAATATGCATATGCAAGGGTGCTGCCGGCGCAAGTCCTGTTGCAAAGTGCATCCCTTGCTGACTAACAGCCCGAAGAGAATGAGGCGCAACACCTAATCTTGTGTCATCCGGTAATGTTTTGAGTTCTGTCGCTGCGGCTTCAAAGAGTTTTTGGAATCTATCCGGCGTGTTCCCAAACCTGATTTGTCCCGCCCCCAATGTACGGCCATCACATCCACCGTGTTCGTAGAGAACAGGCAAAAGCGTCAACCCCATTCCCGTTTCTTTTGATGCCGCAATGATTCGATGGGAAAGCTCTCCAATATTGTCATACGCCACGCCACCAGGCTGATGGTGTAAATAATGAAATTCACAGACCGCTGCATAGCCCGCTTCCAGCATTTCCATCTGCATATAGGCTGTAATCGCCTCGATATCATCAGGGCTTAAGTGATCCAAAAAGCGATACATAAGCTTTCGCCAAGTCCAGAAACTGTCTTTAGGATCTGGACCCTTGGTTTCCGTCATCCCAGCCATCGCGCGCTGAAAAGCATGGCTGTGAAGATTAGTTGGCGATGGCAAAAGTGCACCAAGTTTATCCGCCTGCATACGAACAGAGGATTCAGCGACACCGGTTTCAACCGAAGAAATCCGTCCGTCATCACCAATTACAACATGCACATCCCGCTGCCATCCGCTCTGCGTAAGTGCTTGTTCTGCCCACAGATGTCTCACTTCCCTGCTCCTCGCCATCGCTTGACAAAATATTATGTGCAGACATAATACAAATAAAGACAGACCTTATCAAGCCACGAAAAGAGAGTTTTATGCCTTTCACCTCTACTTTCGAGACACCGATGTCTCCGGTAAGCGTCACAAGCGGGAATAGTCCGGTTGTGCTGGGCATGCCCCATACGGGGACCTGGCTTCCTGAAGAAATTTTAACTAGGTTAAATGCTAACGGGAAAAAGCTTGCCGATACGGATTGGCATATTGACCAGCTTTACGCCGATCTTCTGCCAGATGTAACAATCGTCAAAGCAAACTTTCATCGCTATGCCATTGATGCTAACCGGGATCCTTCCGGTGTCAGCCTATATCCCGGACAGAACACAACAGACCTGTGCCCTTTGACTGATTTCGATAATCAGCCAATTTACCAAGATGGTTGCGCACCAGATGAAGCTGAAATTGAAAAACGCCGTTTAGACTTCCACGCCCCCTATCATGCGGCCCTACAGGCAGAGCTTGAACGCGTTCGCAACATTCATGGAACGGCCATTCTCTATGATTGCCATTCTATCAGGTCCACCATTCCGTTTCTCTTTGACGGGCTGTTACCTGATTTCAACATCGGCACCAACAACGGAGAGACTTGTAACAA
>NZ_CAKZMP010000019.1 GCF_937128705.1 uncultured Kiloniella sp.
TTTAACAGAACTTTGATCAGACTTTTCATGTCACTTGAAAAAGCCATTTTCTCCAATCGCCGCCGTGTCAGCCAAATTCCTTCATTTGATCCAAGAACACTGCCAATTCTATCATCTAGATCAGGGACTGGTTTCCTTGAAATATTTAATGGTCCGGCGAGACGGAAAAACTTCCACCTTTCGATACCCAATGGCTCTGTTGCAATTCCCGATCGACTTAGCTCGCTATTTGGAATGCTAAGGAAAAGGCCTTCTATCTTTCCACTTTCAAGCATGTAACGGTTTCTGTTCGGCGGGGATAAAGCAATCTGATATTGATGTCCCATTTGCGTAAAAACACACCGTACGGCCTGCACTCCTGTTCCAGTCAGCTCTTTATCATCCAAAAGCTGATAGGGTGGATGTAGGTGTGTTCTTAGCTTGACGATATCATCTGCGCCTGCCGTTAAACAGACAGACAGGGCGAAAAAACAGGTCAGGAAAAAAGCAATAAACTTTTCTCGAAAAAACACTATGTCTCCGATATTAATCGCAATAATTACAAGGCTTTTACCTCTGTCAGGAAGATAGAGATATCTTGTTTCAGCGCATCGTTATTACGGCCCATTTCACCGATCACACTTTGCTGATTTTCTGCCAGTTTACCTGTTTCTTCTGCCGCTTGTGCAACTTTTTGCACAACACTGGCGACTTCGTTTGCCCCTTGCGCTGCCTCTTCCACGTTTCGGGCTATTTCGCTGGTGGCGGCACCTTGTTCTTCGACGGCACTGGCAATTGCCCCTGTCAGTTCATCAATCTTGCGAATTGTATCGCCAATACCCAGTACGGCATCGGCAGCAGAGGCGGTTTCGTTTTGGATTTCATTTACTTTAATGCCAATTTCCTCGGTGGCCTGCCCCGTTTGCGTCGCAAGGTGCTTGACCTCACTCGCCACAACGGCAAAGCCTTTTCCGGCATCACCTGCTCGGGCTGCTTCAATGGTTGCGTTCAAAGCAAGTAAATTGGTCTGCTCGGCAATATCACTAATGATTTGCACGACCTGACCAATACTTTTTGCTGCGTCATTCAATTCCACAACCTTAGAATTGGCCTGCTCAACTTCGGTCACAGCGGCCTGTGAAGCCCCAGATGTCTGGTTCATCTGGCGTGAAATTTCGCTAATAGAAGACGTCAACTGTGTGGTCGCCGCAGAAACGGTCTGAATGTTTGCTGATGCCTCTTCGATCGCCCCCGACGCTTCTTGGGACAAGGTTCCGGTTTGTGCTGCATTACCAACCATTGTTGTCGCAGATTGAGAAACGTCTAAAACTGATTTGGAGACCACTTCTAAACCGCTCCCCATTGTTGCATCAAACTCTCTCGTTAAACGCTCCATGCTTTCATGGCGTTTTCTTTCCGTTTCTTGCTTGGCTTCTTCCAATGAACGCATTTCGCGTTGCTCAATAGCATTTTCTTTAAACACCTCAACAGCCCTTGCCATGCCGCCGACTTCGTCCTGACGGTTGGCACCCTGAATTTCAATATCAAGCTCTCCGCTGGCTAGCTCACTCATTTTTTGCGTTATCCGACTAAGCGGGGTCGAAATTGCTTGGGTAAGGGTAAAGGCCAAGAAAATGGCCGCCAAAGCCAATACCGAGATAGAGACGATAATTGTTATTGTAAACTTGCCAAATGCTCCTTCTTTGACAGAAGCCGCCTCAATAGAAATTTGATTCAACTGATTATTCAGTTCTAACGCCACAGCATCAAATTCTGCAATTGTTTCCTGTGGCAACCCCGAGACTTCAATCGCTCGCGCCTGATTAACCGTGAGGTAATTTCGCATCAACTGAATTTGGGAACTTGCAAACTTATCGACCCAGTTCTGATAATGGTCTGACAACAATTGTACCGAACCTGTTACCTGATCTTGCCCAGCAGATAGTGTTTTTAATTCTGCAAAGTACTTTTCAGTTGAGAGTGCAAAATCATTAAACTGCTGTAACCCGGAACGATCTCCCGTTAGCAGGTAATAAAGCAACCCCTGGCGTTGATTAGAAAATGATTCTTTATAATGATTAAAGGCAAGCTCCAGCTTGTTCGCTTTTTCAATTTCCTGATCAGCGGATTTGATATCATTGATCGCAGAGAAGGCAACCACTGCCATCAAAAGAGTAACAGCAACAAGCAGAGAAAAACTTAGAATGAGCTTATGCGCGATTTTTAAATTACGGAAAAATTGCATTAGTGAATCCTCTTGGGGTAAATCCTTTTAGGCTTCGTCGAACGGATTGGCTAACTGTACCGAAAGTTAGTTACCCGCGCGCCGACGCGCCAATTCAGTTAGATTATATTCAACAGTAACGGCACCAATTGGCTTATTGCCAGTATCAGAGACTGTTAGATTTACCTGGGTTCGCCATGTCTTCGTTGCCTCGTGGAATTCAGGATCATCCACAAAGATCGCGGCGTGTCCTTCTGGATAAGTTTTGCTGAACTTTGCCTCGTCCCCTTGCCAAAAATCCGATGTAATGGCTGATTGCCCAACATTCAGCCCCTTAGCATCCATAATAAATATTTCAGTAAAAAGCCCGCCGGACCCGGCTTGAATTTGTGTAAGATAATTTGATAGCGGGCTACTCAATGTTGTTGCGATCAGTGGCTGATCTTCTTTATCCCGCTCTGCGCGCCACTGCTTATCCAGGGTATCCACTTCACTCTGAGAGATTGCACCATACTTTTTATTCTGTGCGGTAATAGAAATTTCGACGACTGCATTTTTAAGCCACTCTTTAATCGTTTCAACCGCAGCATCATCAATCAGGCTTTTTGAAGGGGCTGTCGTTTCAGCATAAACTGGGTGTCCCCAAATAGTCGCCGCAAGTAAACATGCACAGACATTGGTGCGAAATCCAAATTTAGGTGTAACAGCTAATCGTTTTGTTTTCTTAAACAGAAAACCGAAAAACATGCTCATAACGTTCCTTTCCCAAAACGTTTTTCCTATGGCCACATATTTCTGTGTATAGTCTGGTCTGCGTCAGTTCATTTTGATCCTGTGCAATTCAAATACCAAAACCCGAACCATAGATTGCCAAACATATGATCGTATGGCCCAAGCATTAAGAATCATTTAAACCTGTTTCTGGTTCCCTGTTTCTGGCTCCCATAAAATCGAACCGACAAACTTATAACCAAGCTTATAGCCCGACTTACAGCTCGGATAGCCAACTCTTTATCCGCTGTTCATTTACCCCAAAATCATCTTTCCCATAATGAGAGCGGCTATAGATCGCCAGTGTTGATGTTGTGGGGCCAAGCGAAATAAAGCGAACAGTAATGCTATCGGGATAACGCATCCATTCTGTTCGTTGAATAAAATCGTACTGAAGATTTTCGCTATCCACAGCCCCTCTTTCTATTCGCGGCTGCTTATTCATCAGTGCCATCCATTCGGCCTTTAGCGCATCC
>NZ_CAKZMP010000020.1 GCF_937128705.1 uncultured Kiloniella sp.
AAGCTTTGAGCGCTCATAAGAAATACTGAGCAGGGTTTGGCAACTTAGCCCTAAGCGGTCAATATCACGAGGGAAAATAATAAAATCATCAAACAAAGAAGATGCCGATTGTCCCGCCGCATCCAAGCTATCATCAGAGATACAGATGATGGGGCAACGCTGAGTCCAAGATAACGATTTATAGTTGGCAAGTTTTTGTCTTAGTTTTCCGTTCAATGAACTGGCGGAAAACAAAAAAAGATCAGGCTTAATCAGAGCTTCAGGATCAAATTCCTCAGATACAACGACGACAGAAAAGCCAGCATCGTTAAGCGAAACGCAAATATCTTTGCAAAAGGCTTCATCATCACCAACAATAATAATTCGCGATTTCTTTATATCATGCTGCAACACAAGGTCTTCCTGAACCACAAAATAGCTAACTATCCAAATACCCAGACAGGAGCCTAATTACCTTCGTAAACAAAGAATATCCGTTGAGGGTTATAAAACCATTAAAAATAAGTATTTTTAGCATCCTGAAATTAACGGTCGATGACTAAATTCTTCACACTCTAAAAAGCCTCAGATAAAAACACCCCTTACAGCCTCGAACCCTATATCTTTCTGTTAATCCTCAGGAAGGCGCCTCATTATTGAAAAGTACTTTGAACATAAACAGAACTACCTATTTTATAAAGGATGATGTTATCCTTTTTCAAAATGGAGGTAGGTATGCCAGTAAAAATTGAAGCTTTCTTTCACGACGCAAGTAACACAGTTTCCTATCTTGTCTGGGACATAAAAACAAAAAAATGCGCTGTGATAGATACTGCCCTTGATTTTGATGCCAGCTCTGGACGAACATCCACACAAAGCGCACAAAAAATCGTTGATTTTCTTACAAAACAGAAGCTGACCTGTCAGTGGATTCTTGAAACTCATGTACATGCAGATCACTTGAGTGCAGCCCCTTTTATTAAAAAAAATGTGGGCGGAAAAATTGCTGTTGGCAATCACATCCCTGAAATTCAGAAAACGTTTAAAACAATCTATAATGCAGAATCAGGTTTCAACACTGACGGACAGCAATTTGACCATCTGTTTGAAGATAACGAAGAGTTTCTACTTGGCAATACTGTCTGCAAAGTCATGCATACCCCTGGCCACACACCAGCTTGTGTTACCTATCTGATAGATGACAATGCCTTTGTTGGGGATACCCTGTTCATGCCTGATTTTGGCACCGCACGCACAGATTTTCCGGGGGGCGATGCTGGTCAGCTATACGATTCAATCAAGAAAATTTTATCCCTAGACGAAAATACAAAACTCTACACTTGTCATGACTATGCCCCGAATGGTCGTCAAATTGCATGGGAAAGTACGGTCAAAGAACAACAGGCCAAGAACCTACATGTACACAAAGGGGTTACAAGAGACGCGTTCATAAAGATGCGCACTGAACGCGACAAACAACTCGCCATGCCCGCACTTTTAATCCCTTCGATCCAGGTGAACATGCGTGCCGGGGATCTACCACCGCAAGAAGAAGACGGTGATAGATATTTGAAAATCCCCCTTAACAAGCTTTAGCCAGGAGTACTCTGCAAACAAATCAGGCTGCAACAGGAATGAACCTTACAGTCCAGCTGTACTGCTCGATGATAAGCACATAATGAAAAAGCAGCCATCAGGCTGCTTTTTCATTATCAACGCGGCATTAAGATCACGACGTAGGGTCAGGCTTTTCATGCTGGCCTACTGTAGCAATACGAAGATTGTTTGTCGCGCCAGGCGTGCCAAAAGGAACTCCTGCTGTCACGACAACTTTATCACCATTTTCACAAAAACCTTCACGGCGGGCGATACGGGTTGATTTACCAACCATTTCACCAAAACTGCTAACGTCACGTGTATTCACAGAATGAACACCCCAGACCAAGGCCATCTTTCTCGCGACCCGTAAATCAGGAGTCAATCCTAACAGAGGTGTATTAGGGCGCCCACGTGCTGCCCTGAAAGCCGTACTCCCCGTTGTCGTGAAGGTGACAATCGCTTTTGCATCAACCAAATCGGCAACATGACGTGCGGCATCACTGATTGCATCCGCTTCTGTTGGATTAGGCAGGATTTCATCTGCATGCACCAGTTTAAGGTAGAGCGGATCCTGCTCAATTGTTTCAATGATGCGGTTCATCATCGTCACCGCCTCAAGAGGATAAGCTCCGCTAGCTGATTCTGCTGAAAGCATCACAGCATCTGCTCCGTCATAAACGGCTGTGGCCACATCAGATGCCTCAGCTCTCGTCGGTGTCGGTGCGGAAACCATTGTTTCCAACATCTGCGTTGCCACAATCACGGGTTTTCCGTGTTCGCGGCAAGTTCCGATGATACGTTTTTGTAAAACAGGCACATTTTCCGGTGGTAGCTCGACCCCCAGATCTCCACGCGCAACCATAACAGCATCGGTCAACTCAACAATCGCTTCCAGTTGTTCAATCGCAGATGGTTTTTCCAGCTTAGCCATAACGCCAGCACGCCCATTAACAAGCTTGCGTGCCTCCATCACGTCTTCTGGACGCTGAACAAAGGACAAGGCACACCAGTCACAGCCAAGTTCCAGGCCAAACTCCATATCTAGCAAGTCTTTTTCGGTAAGGGCTGACAAAGGTAAAACAACACCAGGGACATTCACACCTTTATTGTTTGACAACACACCGCCGACAACAACTTCGGTTGTTGCCTCTGTGCCACTTAGCCCTGTAACGCGTAACCGGATCCGACCATCATCCAGCAACAGATCTGTTCCAACTTCGAGTGCATCAAAAATTTCTTTGTGTGGTAGGGTTGCGCGCTTGGCATCCCCAAGCTCGTCTTTCATATCCAGTTTGAAAGTCGAGCCATTAACCAATTCAGCTGAATCATTCACAAAACGACCGACACGTAATTTTGGCCCCTGAAGATCCATTAAAACAGCAATTGGACGACCTGCTTCTTTTTCAACTTCGCGGATCAGATCGTAACGTTCTTTGTGATCTTCGTGCGTCCCATGGCTGAAATTGAGACGGAAAGTATCAACACCTGCTTCGAACAGCGCCGTAATAGTCTCCTTATCCGAACTGGCAGGGCCAAGTGTCGCTACAATCTTACAAAGACGCTTACGTTTCATGTCAGGAACCTTTTCATTGTGTTTATTTCAGGATTATATCCTGTTTTATCTGTCTTATCAGTTTTCTATTACAAAAGCTTGGCTCAACGACGACAGTTTTGTCTCGATCAACGAAGCCCTTGCATTGTATCCTCAAATCCGAGCTTAGGACCAGAATACAGAAAACGGCACGCCAATTCGTGCCGATTTTTTCTATTTATTTTTTCTCTGCAAAACACTGATTTTCTTGTCATCAACAAAAGATATCAGGACAAAAAAAGATCAGGAGAGAGCCCTCTACTCTCTCCTGATCAAGTAGACCTAGAGGCTAAGCCCCAGGGCGACAGCAGTGTCAACCATACGGTTGGAGAACCCCCACTCGTTATCATACCAGCTCAAGACACGGACCAAACGATCACCAACAAGTTGGGTTTGCGTCAGGTCAAAAGTCGAACTGGCAGGAGAGTGGTTAAAATCTATTGAAACCAACGGCTCATTATTAGTTTCTAAAACACCTTTGAGAGCACCTTCGGAAGCGGCAATCATTGCTGCATTAATTTCTTCGGCAGTTGTCTTTCTTCCCGCTGTAAAGACAAGGTCAATCATGGAAACATTTGCTGTCGGAACACGAACGGCTGTGCCATCTAACTTGCCATCAAGTTCAGGTAGAACAAGACCAACAGCACGGGCCGCACCCGTGGATGTCGGGATCATGGAAAGAGCCGCTGCTCTGGCCCGACGAAGGTCAGAATGCATGGTATCAACGGTGTTCTGATCACCCGTATAGGCGTGAACAGTCGTAACAAAACCTTCTTCCAAGCCAACCAACTGGTTAAGAACATGGGCAACGGGTGCCAGACAGTTTGTCGTACAGGATGCATTGGAAACAATGGTATGCTCCGGAGCGATCTTGTCATGGTTCACACCGTAAACAACCGTTAGATCAGCATTTTTACCCGGTGCAGAAATCAATACTTTCTTTGCGCCAGCTTCTAGATGAAGAGATGCTTTATCACGATCTGTGAAAAGTCCGGTGCATTCAAGCGCAACATCAACCCCCAACTCGCCCCACGGCAAATCAGCAGGATTACGTTCTGACAAAGCTGCAATGCGTTTGCCCTCAATGATCAAAGCATTGTCGTCAGCTTTGATATCTTTACGAAGCGTACCGTGTACTGAGTCATATTTGAGAAGGTGAGCATTGGCCTGAGCAGATGCCAAGTCATTGATAGCAACGACCTCGATATCATCACGACCTGATTCAACGATGGCCCTCAACACAAGTCGGCCAATACGACCAAAACCATTAATTGCTACGCGAACCGCCATTATTTGCTCCTCAGGGACTTCATTATCTATAACTCTTGATGATAAAATGTTCATTTTTGAACATAAACGCAAGTTATATTTTTCTAAAGTGAATATTTTATGACACTAACTTTGAACGCAAAGAGAGATAATTTTAATTACTTCGAAACCAGATATCAAAAATAATTATTTAAAAACAATGGATTAAAAGAAACCATCAAGAAAGTGAATATTTATTTTTCAGCACAACAAGGAATGATCAGCTAAAATTGAGCAGCAATTATGAATGTTCAGTTACAAAAATTCGATAGAATCCGGTTCTAACAAAGAACTTCCAGATCCAGCGATTTGATAATGGAAGACAAGGGCTCGGTCGGCATACTATCCGTAACCAATGTATCAATCTGAGATAAATGCCCTAAGCGAACCAACGCATTTCGACCATACTTACTACTATCAGCAACAAGCAGTGTATGACGTGCGTTTTCTATAATTGTTTGAGAAACCCGAACACCACCATAATCGTAATCCAGCAGACTGCCGTCTTCATCGATACCACCAACAGCGATCACGCCAAAATCGGCACGAAACTGACGGAAGAAATCAATTGTCGCTTCACCAATGATGCTTCGATCCATATTTCGAACAACACCACCAGCAACAATAATTTCAAAGCTGGGATTCGGACTCATAATATGCGCAACACTCAGGCTGTTTGTAATGACACGTAACCCTGTGTGTCCCATCAAAGCTTGGGCAACGCTTTCGTTTGTCGTTCCCATATTGATAAATAGCGATGCATTGTTCGGAATCTCACGCGCCACAAGCTGCGCAATACCTTCTTTTTCCTGCGCGTTAATTCCCTGCCGCTGTGTATAGTCGAGGTTAAGTACAGAAGAACTAAAACTTGCTCCGCCATGAAAGCGGTTCAGCAGCTTCGCATCACAAAGCTCATTTATATCCCGCCGAATTGTTTGGGTTGTTACAGAAAAATCCTGTGCCATTGAATCAATAGATACGAAGCCATTATTCTTCGCCAATTCAAGAATCTGCCTTTGACGACGGCTAAGTTTTTCCAGATTCATCTGCATTCCCCACTAACAAATTCGCGCTTTTATCAGCACTTGGCCCCTTTTACCCAATTTCTAACAAAAAAGGAACCGATGTTCACTTTACTTTCATAAACGAACATACGAAAGTAAAGATCAAATTCCAAGGGGAGTCAAAAGGGAAGCCGGAATGAGCGAAAACCAACACATTCTTTCAATTGATCAAGGCACAACAAGCAGCCGGGCAATTATCTTTGATGTCAAAGGCAACAACCTTGCAACATCGCAACAGGAATTTCCTCAAATTTTCCCGAACGACGGATGGGTCGAGCACGATCCCGAGGCTATTTGGGCCTCAACACTTGAGGTATCGCGCGAGGCCCTTAAGTCAGCACAAGAAAAAGGCGCAAACGTCGTCACCATCGGCATTACCAATCAACGGGAAACAACCGTTATCTGGGACAGATCAACCGGGTTGCCGATCTACAATGCAATCGTCTGGCAAGATCGACGTACAGCGGAACTATGTTCAAAACTGAAAGAACAAAATCACGAAGACAAAGTAACCGCCAAAACGGGCCTTTTACTCGACCCCTATTTTTCTGCAACAAAAGTTGCCTGGGTTTTAGACAATATCGAAGGGGCTCGTGAAAAAGCAAACCGTGGCGAACTCGCCTTTGGTACCGTTGATAGTTTCCTGCTTTGGCGCTTAACCAATGGTAAAGTGCACGCAACAGATGTGACAAATGCCTCTAGAACTATGCTCTATAATATTCATGACCTCAAATGGGATGATGAACTTTTGGCATTGTTCAATATTCCTGCTTCTCTCCTACCAGAAGTAAAAGATTCTGCAGCCGATTTCGGCACAACAAACGCTGATATATTTGGAGTTCCCATTCCAATACAGGGCATTGCAGGCGATCAACAAGCTGCAAGTTTTGGCCAAACCTGTTATGATGCAGGGGATATCAAAAGCACCTATGGCACAGGTTGTTTTGTTTTGCTGAACACAGGCGAAAAACCTCTGTCCTCAAAGAATCGGCTACTCACCACTATTGGATATAGGATTAATGGCAAAACATCCTATGCTTTAGAAGGCGCAATTTTTATGTCCGGCGCAGCAGTACAATGGCTTCGCGACGGCCTTAAAATAATTGAATCAGCATCCGAAACTGAAGCGATTGCCAAAAGCCTTCCGGATAACAAAGGCGTTTACCTTGTTCCAGCCTTTACGGGGCTTGGCGCCCCTTATTGGGATCCCCATGCCCGCGGCTCCATCTATGGGCTGACAAGAGACAGCGGACCAGAAGAAATCGTCCGAGCAACATTGGAAGCGGTTTGTTATCAGACCAGAGATCTTTTTGAGGCGATGGCAGACGACGGGATCAAGCCCAAAGCCCTGAAGGTTGATGGTGGCATGGTTGCCAACAACTGGGTCATGCAATTCCTTTCCGATACACTAAATTTGGAAGTGGACAGACCTGCCGTCCCAGAAACCACTGCACTGGGCGCAGCCTATCTCGCAGGGCTTCAACACGGCATTTATAAATCACTCGAAGATATTAAAGAAAACTGGACGTTGGATCGAAGCTTTACACCAGAAATGGATGGCGCAACCAGAAAACAAAACCTTGAGGGTTGGGATCTCGCAATCAAGAAAACCAGATATCAATAATCCAGATATCAAAATAAAGCGTGCAACTGTGGCCTTAACCATGGTTAATCTCGGCATAAATCTACCATTTACGAAACAACAAAAAACGGAACATCATTGTTCCGTTTTTTGTTATGACTTCTTCAATCTAATATATTGCGCTCGTGAAATACCGACCGCATTGAAGGCACTATTTTTTACGGCGCTTTTTACCCATACTCTTTTTAAGCGCCTTACCACGTCCAGATAAGCTGGGGTTCGTCATAAAGAAGTTATGCGC
>NZ_CAKZMP010000021.1 GCF_937128705.1 uncultured Kiloniella sp.
CGCAATGCGCGATGGTTACTTCCAGCTTTCAGAAAATACTGTAATTCATCCCAAGTTGGGATTTCCGGGGAACAGAGCAGACGAGAAACGGCAAAGGCACCACAAGCGTTGGCCCATTTGGCGCAAGTCTCATAATTTTCGCCGGTAAGCCACCCTCGTAAAAATCCAGACATAAAAGCGTCGCCAGCCCCCAGCACATTGTATACCTCTACGGGGAAGCCGGGACCCGTGATACCTTCTTCCAAATTTGTCGGTATCGCATCAGGGTAAACGATACAACCCATTGGACCACGTTTGAGAACAATAACGGCGGAGGAAAGGGAGCGGATCTTTTTTAAGGCTTCGAGTGTGTTTTCGGTGCCACCAGCAATGTGAACTTCTTCTTCGGTACCAACAATCAGATCACAATCAGCTAAAACAGATTGAAGATGGGTGGTCACGAGATCTGATTTGATAAAACGTTCTTCGCCTGCTTCGTGGCCTGCCAACCCCCAAAGATTGGGGCGGTAATCGATATCGAGAATAACTTTGCGTCCTGCAGATTTTGCGATCGAGACTGCTTTTTTGCTTGCGGCAAGTACATTTGCTTTTGACAAGTGCGTGCCACTAATGAGAACCGATTGAGATTTTTTTATAAAATCGGGATCTATATCTTCTTCACATAAGGCCATATCGGCGCAATTTTCACGGTAGAAAATTAAGGGAAAGGTGTCTTCATCCCTGACGCCCAGCAACACCAATGCCGTCAAGCGTTCTTTGTCTGTGATAATGCCGTCTGTTGCAACGGCTTCGCGTGCCATTTGTTCTCGGATATAACGCCCCATCTGTTCGTCACCGACCCGTGTGATAAAACCGGATTGCAATCCTAATCTTGAGGTGCCAATGGCGATGTTTGCCGGACAGCCGCCGACAGATTTTGCGAAACTCGCCATATCTTCCAAACGTCCACCAATTTGTTGACCGTAGAGATCGACAGAGGCACGGCCAATGGTAATTACGTCGAGATCTTGTTGCTTAGTCATATTTTTTGTCGTTTCTTCTTGCTGGTCTACTTGCGGGCACTTAGACCTATCCGATTATTGTATAATACGCGGACTTTTGATCTTTATTATAGCGTGAAAAAAGCTTCCCTTTTCATATCTAGGATTTGAAAAACGGTTTCTTTCACATCTTCTTCTTGTGACAATGAAACACATATTCTATATTTAAGTCAATTCAGAATATGTATTCCTTTGGAGGCTCTTTTGGTTGGGTTTGGATTAATTGGTGCTGGTCGGATTGGACAGCTTCACGCAGATAATATCGTGGCAAATACACGGGCAAAATTGGTGACGGTTTCAGATGCTTTTGCCGAAGCAGCAGAATCTTTGTCGGCAAAAACGGGTGCCGAAATTTCATCCGTCAAAGATATGCTGGCCCGAGATGATATTCAGGCTGTTTTTGTTGCGTCTTCAACGGATACACATGCTGATTTCATCGAAGCAGGTGCGCGTGCTGGTAAAGCCGTTTTTTGTGAAAAACCTGTAGATATGGATGCGGACAGAATACGGTCTTGTTTAAAGGTTGTTGAAAGCTGTAACCAGTCATTGATGATTGGCTTTAATCGTCGTTTTGACCCGAATTTTGCGTCATTACAGCGTCGGTTATCAGACGGTGAAATCGGTGATGTTGAAATCGTAACCATTCAATCCAGAGATCCTTCTCCGCCGCCAGTTTCTTATATTGAACGATCCGGTGGTTTGTTCCGGGACATGATGATTCATGATCTTGATATGGCGCGGTTCCTGTTGGGGGAAGAACCTGTTTCAATATATGCCACGGGGTCGGCGTTGGTTGATCCGGCTATCGGCGATGCAGGGGATGTGGATACCGCGTTGGCTGTGCTGAAAACTGCAAGTGGTAAGGTTTGTCAGATATCCAATTCACGCCGGGCAACCTATGGGTACGACCAGCGCGTGGAAGTCCATGGATCAAAAGGTATGCTCCGCGCAGGTAATGTTCATGAAACAACTGTAGAAGTCGCAACATCAGCTGGCTTTAAAGCTGATCCTGTTCAGCATTTCTTTTTGGAACGCTATATGGCTGCGTATCGCGATGAACTCAATGCCTTCATCGATGTCGTAGAACAGGGCATACAGCCTTCGCCAAGTGGGTACGATGGCCTCATGGCACAGGCCTTGGCCGATGCGGCAACAGAATCTCTGAAGACTGGCGTGCCCGTTTCACTGGTCTAGTCGGCGACAGAGTTTGATCTAAAAAAGCAGAGGATGCGAAACGCGCCCTCTGCTTTTTTGTGTGAACTCGAAAGAATTTCAGAGATCAATTATGCTCTATGGTTAGTCACGCAAGACCTGTCATTTTTTGCAAGTCTTCGGCAACTCCGCGAGCTGATGAGAGAATGGGATTTCCTTTGTTCAAGCCGTCGTTCTCAAGAAAAGGTGATGACCATCCACCAGCTTCTTCGATAAGAATAATACCCGCCAGACAATCCCATGGGTTAATGTGAGGTTCGTAGTAACCAATCAAACGACCAGATGCGACATATGACATCATCAAAGCACAGGAACCATTGCGGATAAACATGCCGCCTGCTGAAAGCAGGTTGTCGAGAAATGGTAATAGTTGTGACGGTGGGATGCGATGGGATGTTCCCAATCCCATTACCCCTTGGGTAACGGAATTAATATTTTGAGTTTCAATTTTTTGATTATTTAAGTGCGCGCCGTTCCCGGTTAGGGCGGAGAAAAGTTCATCGGTGTTGGGGTCGTACACAAAACCTGCGACGATTTTGTCCCCTTTCATCAGGGCGACGGAAATACACCAAGCATACATTCCTGTCAGGAAGCACGCAGTACCATCGATGGGATCGATCACCCAGAGATAATCGTTACTCCCCTTTTCCTGTCCGTGTTCTTCACCAAGATAGCCGTCATTCGGAAATTTCTTTCGTGTCAGGTCACGGATAATCTTCTCGACATTCTGATCTGCAATGCTGACAACATCCTGTGGATCCGTTTTTGTTTCTATAATTAGTTCATCCCGGCGATTGAAATAATCAAGGGCAATTATGCCTGCTTCTTTGATCATTTCCTTGCCGTGAAGGAACCTTTGATCAATTTCATTCTTATCTTCGTGGGAAAGGTTCTGATAGGTGAGAAACACAATAGAGTCCTTAGAGATTTATGCCTAATACGGCTGTTTGGGAGGGGTGTTTTCTGTGCGATGCTTATGGGGCTATTAGTGCCATGCCTTTGGTTGCAAAGGTTATAGAAATATCGCTTCCAGCCTTGATGGCATTATCAATGCGATAATCAACGACAAACAATTCACCCAAAGAGCTGTCGACGGAATAGTGCATTTGGTTGCCTAAATAGGTGGCATGCGTGACGCTTCCCTTGATACCAACCTGATTAGCCCCCTCAGAAGATTGCCCGGAAGATTGTGGGGCAGGTTCCAGTAATATTGAATCGGGGCGTATCGCAATTTGCGCCGACCCACGCCCTAAGCCACGGCTTGGGAGGTCGTATTCGACACTATCTATGCGAACCTTGGCTTTTTCGTGGTCTGCATTGATTACTTCACCCGCGATTAGATTTGCATCGCCAATAAAGTCAGCGATAAAAGCTGATGAAGGGGCTTCATACAGTTCTCTCGGTGTGCCTTCTTGGGCAATAACAGATCTATTCATGACAATAATACGATCAGAAACGGCGAGGGCTTCTTCTTGATCATGTGTGACGTACACGGCGGTTAAGCCAAGGTTCTGTTGTAGATCCCTTATTTCTTCGCGTACTTTACGGCGAAGTTTAGCATCCAGATTTGATAGAGGTTCATCAAGGAGCAATACTTCAGGTTCTAGAACAAGAGCGCGTGCAACGGCGACCCTTTGTTGCTGTCCACCGGAAAGCTCACTTGGTAGGCGTGATGCATAGCCCGCAAGACCAACTAGCGCCAAGCCTTCTTCTGCACGTTCTGTTGCTTCGGCTTTTTTAAATCCACTAACAGTCAATCCATAAGCCACGTTTTCGCCCACTGTCATATGGGGGAAGAGGGCATAAGATTGAAAAACCATACTGACATCACGATCTGTGGCAGGAAGGCTTGTCACATCTTTTCCGCCGATTAAAATCCGCCCGGAAGAGGCATGTTCCAGCCCGGCAATCATGCGCAAGGTGGTGGTTTTTCCGCAACCACTCGGCCCTAAAAGGGTAACGAGGTGACCGGGTTCAATCGAAAAGGACACATTATCAATTGCTGTAACGGCACCGTATTTTTTCGTGACATTTTCGAAGGTAACGGATCCTGCTTTTAGGTGCAGACTCATGCTTGTTTCTCCATCGCGGCAGAATTAGTTGATGGTTTTGAATTTTTAGATTGTGGTGCCAGCCTGTCGGCTCTGCGAAGTTTACGTTCGCCAATGACTTTTTGAACGAGCAGGATTGCCGTTAACATCACAAAAATCAGAACAGAAGAATAGGCAATGGCGATACCATATTCGCCATTTTCCACGAGGCCGATGATATAGGACGTTGCCATGTTATGATCTGCGCTGACGAGGAAAATAACAGCACTGACCGAGGTGATCGCCCTAACAAAGCTGTATACCAAGGCGGCAACAATCGCTGGACGTAATAGCGGGAGTATAACTTTCCGCAATGTTGTAAAACTGTTTGCCCCAAGTGTGAGAGAAGCTTCGTCCAGACTTTTATCGAGTTGGCTCATGGCTGCAATTCCGCCACGAACACCGACAGGCATATTTCTGAACATAAAACAAAGAACAAGAATTGCGGCCGTTCCGGTCAATTCAAAGGGGGGGACGTTGAAAGCGAGAATATAGCTGACACCGATAACCGTTCCGGGGATCGCAAAGCTTAACATCGTACCGAATTCAAAGATGTTTTTCCCACTGAATTTCTGGCGGACCAAAAGGTAGGCGGTCAGAAGACCCAGCGCGGCGGTAAGGGGTGCCGCGATTGCTGAAATCGTAATTGTCGTCCAAAAAGAATCCCAAGCGGCACCTTCCCATACCAAGCTGCCGTCGTTCCAGCCAACGCCAAAACCATCTGCGTAATGTCGCAAAGTGAAACTGTTATCGCGTCCCCAGTTCACAACAAAACCACCAAAGAGAACTGTGCCGTAAATGACGATTGTAAAGAGTGCCCAAGGAATAGTGACGCACAGGCATACCCGGCGTAACAGCGGGTTCATTCCTGCATGAATGCCTGAATCAGCTTTACCCGCGACTGTGGTGTAAGATTTGTTCCCAAGCCATACGCGCTGTGTAAAGAAAGCGCTGAGTGTGAACATCAGAAGTATTATGGCAAGAGCGGCGGCCATGCTTTGGTCATTTTGGGCGCCGACAATCGCAAAGAAGATCTCTGTGGATAGAACATCGTAGTTACCGCCAAGCACCATGGGGTTACCAAAATCAGCCATACTTTCGATAAAGCCGATCAAAAAGGCATTGGCAATACCCGGACGCATTAGGGGAAGAGAGACCTGTTTGAAGGTATGCCATCGACTGGCGCCAAGTGTTTGGGATGCTTCTTCCATTGAAGGGCTGACACCTTCTACCACACCGATCAGGACAAGAAAGGCGATAGGCGTGAAGGAAAGCGTTTGCGCCAGCCAGATGCCGGGCAAACCGTAAAGCCAACGCCCAGCTTCGATATTTAGAAGGTCCGCAACAAATTGTGTGATCGTCCCAGAGCGCCCCAAAAGCAGGATGAGCGCAAGGCCAATGACGAAAGGCGGCGTAATGATCGGTAGGATAGTGAGAACCCTAAGAGATTTTTTCCAGCGGAAATCGGTTCTGGTTGCGACCAATGCAAAGCCAAGTCCCAGTAGGGTCGTTGATGTCGCTGTTAAAATAGCAAGAAAGAACGAGTTTAACCCAACACCGCAAGAGACGCTGGAGCTCAGGCATTCAAGGCCCCATATTTTCTTGGTAAAAAAGTTGTTTGTAAAGGTACTGAGAGCGTAGAAGCCTTCTTCATTTACAAAGGCCGAAACCAGAATTTTCCCGACGGGTAAAAAAACAAATGTAGCGACAAGGGCGACAACGATTCCAATCGCTGATGTGACAAATACATCGCCCCGCAGGTTTCCGGCTGCGGCCAGCCCTGTGGTTAAAAGTATGAGAAAAGACCCCGCGGCGAGGAGAGCTCCGTACCCCATCCCAAATTGGCGCGTTTCCAGTATGCCAAACATACTTTCTAACGTACTGAATTCCCAGCCACCTATGCCGATGCTAAAGCCTTGTCCAAGCAGATAGGCGAGGCCAAATCCGCCGGATATAATCAGGGTTGAAGCATATTTGGGATCGCTTTTGATTTTGCGAATAATCCATAGGGGGAAGAGAAGAGGAAAGATAAGTGGTAGTAACCATTCCTTACCCTGAAAGATCTGAAGCAGCGCCGGGGCATAAT
This sequence comes from uncultured Kiloniella sp., assembly GCF_937128705.1. GTDB lineage: Bacteria > Pseudomonadota > Alphaproteobacteria > Kiloniellales > Kiloniellaceae > Kiloniella. Next base: position 6,429 of record NZ_CAKZMP010000021.1, read on the forward strand.
CACTATCAAAGGGATAGCCATCGATAAGCCATTCAAATGCCCAAAAGCCATCTTCAAGGGCATACCAAGGGAGTATGGCAAAGCCAATCCAGCCCAAAACAAGCCACGGAAAAAATGATGTACGCACGAATCTTTCCTCTTTATCTCAAATGACGCTTATGGATTAGCGTGGCAGAGATTTAATTTCGTCATCCCAACGCTTTAGGAGACGTTTTCGTGTCTCGCTTGAACCGTATGTAGCAAAGTCATAGTTGATCAATTTGATCTCTGTGAGCTTTGGTGCGCCTTCGGGAACGGAAGATCCTGAGTTTGACGGAACTTGATAGGCTTTTGCTTGCTCAGCCAAAGACTGTACGTCTGGACGAAGCGCAAATTCTGCGAATTTTTTCGCATTGTCCAGATTACGGGCACCTTTGATGATGCTCATGGACCCGACTTCGTAACCAGTACCTTCACATGGGGCGACAACCTTGATTGGGAAGCCTTTTTTGACCTGCTTGACCATGTCATGCATGAAGGTAATCGCGAGTGTGGTTTCCCCTCGCGCCGAGGCTTTAATAGGGGCCGACCCTGATTTTGTGTATTGGTTTATGTTTGCGTGAAGTCCTGCCAGAAATTCAAAGCCTTTTTCTTCGCCAAAAAGCTGCACAACGGTTGCAAGTGTTGTGTAAGCTGTCCCCGATGAGTTTGGATTTGCCATCTGTATCTCACCTTTGTAGGCGGGGTTTGTTAGATCAGCCCAACATTTTGGTGCCGGAAGCCCTTTTTCTTTTAAGAGTTCTTCGTTGTAACCAATGCCAAGGGCCCCAGCATAAATTCCAACTGTTTTGTAATCTCCTTGTTTAGCTTGGTTTTGCGCCCACTCAAGAAGGTTATCAATTTGTTCTGATTTATAGGGTGTGGTTAGGTCTTCTGCAGCTGCTTGTAGATGTGGGTCGCCTGTACCGCCCCACCATACGTCAACCTTGGGGTTTCGTGCTTCGGCTTTAATGTGCGCGAAGATCTCGCCCGAGCTTTTGCGTACCATAGATACATCAACGCCAGACTCTTTTTCGAACGTTGATTTCATAAGGTTACACCATTCTTCATCCGCCGCGCAGAGAACATTCAATTTCTCTTTTGCTTGCGCTGAAACAGCAGATACTGCGCACAGTGCTGCAACGGCGAACCCAAATGCTATATTCTTTTTAGTCATCCCGTGACCTCCCTTTTTGGTCTTTTTTTGAGGTTATTCCTCTTGCTTTGTCTTGTGCAAGTTAACGCACAATTTGGTTCAAAGACCCGATTAAGAATCTTTGTCCTTGCTGTGATGATAGGTGGGGATAAAAAGAAATGAAAGAAAAATTTCAATAAAATTATTATTGGAATATATTTTCTAAATTAAGCAATTGTCAGAGACGAGGATCGTTCTTTGATCGGTTGTGACTATGTGATGATTAAGTCCTTTGTTTAAAAGCTCCTTCGCGTAATGCGTGTTGTTTCGAAGCGTGGATGTTGCGAGAAAGAGTATCATTTATTCCTTATGTAGAATTTATATTCCATTTTTGTGTGGGTCTGTTATGAAGAATAAAAATGAAAGGTTCTTTGATGACTGCGCCCCGCACCTATGAAGCTTTGAGAGATGAGTTGGCTTCTCGCCATGATGAGCTGAGTAAGCGGCTAAAACAGATCGCGGAGTATGCATTGGATAATCCCAATGATATGGCGCTGGAAACGGTTTCAGCTATTGCTGAGCGTGCTGCTGTCCAGCCTTCTAGCCTTATCCGGTTTGCTAAAGCTTTCGGGTACACTGGCTTTAGTGAAATGCAAAAGGTTTTTCGATCTCACTTGGTCGAGAATGGCTCAAACTATAAAGAGCGTATTCGTTCTTTGGGTAGGGATAGTGTTCATCAATCCAATGCTTCCAGCATCGTATTGGATGATTTTATTGATGGCGGTATTGCTGCATTAAGTAACCTTCGTGATGTGATTAGCCCTGAAAGGCTGGAGCAGACGGTTGATATTTTAGCAAAGGCTGATGTCGTATATTTATCAGCGCAGCGCAGATCTTTTCCAATAGCGAGTTATTTGGCCTACGCTTTAGCACATTTAGATAAACGCTGTGTTCTGATCGATGGAAATGGTGGGATGTTTTTGGAACAGGCACGTTCTATGCGCAAAGGAGATGCCTTGCTGGCGATTAGTTTTAAAAGCTATGCATCTGATGTTGTCCAGCTTGTGAAAGAGACAAGGGGAAAAGGTATTCCTGTTGTTTCAATAAGTGACGGTGTTCTTAGTCCTTTGGCGCAACATTCCGACGTCTGTCTAGAGGTCGAAGAAGTTGAGGTGCATGCTTTCAGATCTCTCTCTGCGACCATGACATTGGCTTTAACCTTAGTGGTCGCGCTGGGCCATGCCTTGGATCAAAGCTCTTAAAAAAGAAGTGCCATAGATCAGTTATGTATTAAAAGGCATCGCCTATTGTATGCTGTGCCTTTATTATGGGAGGCCTTTGTTGATGAAGTTAATAAGGTCAACAATACCATAAACGGGCCTGTTTATTTTACGTCTTAAATTGTGGGCATAGGGCTGTAAATTTGTACATTCAAGAATGATTACTCCAATTGCGGGGTGGTTTTGACAAAAGCTTTCAGCGAGATCTAACAGGTCCTGCTCTATTTTCTGTGGGTCAAGTCGACAGTTCGCATTCGGAGATAAAATTGAATCAACAAAAACTCTGGAGTTTTCTAGTCCTTTGATATGGACAGGAAATCGATCATCAATACCTATTGCAAGAAGATGCTGCGCTGAAAGAGAGTTGCTGTCGGCGGTAATTATTCCAATCTTTCTTTTAGAACCCAAAACGGTTGAGATTAAAGGAATGAGAAGTAAGCTGGATGTAACGACTGGAACGGATACGGCTTCTGTTAGTTCTGATTGAACGATTGTAAGAAAACCGCAGCTGGTCGCGATTGCTTTCACCCCTTGTTTTTCAAGCTCCTGGGCTCCTTGTATGAAAAGAGGGAGTAAGTCTCGTGCCTTATTGGCATTGGTTACGACTTTGTCTGCTGTTGCAGACTTAATAGTTTTAAAAATTACTGGAAAGTCAAAGGTATTGGGATTACCGATATCGCCTTTGATACGTTCAAATTCGGTATCCAGCATCAGGACGCCGATTGCGAGAGGAGAGGGTTTTTGGCAATGAGGCATGGACAGTGAGATGCTCTTAAATTATGGAAATCGGGTCCATATGTAATTAGGTCCCGACAGCCCGTAAGTATGGTTGTTTGGTATTATTAGGAGTTGTGCCGGTACGGTCAAATTTATTGGCTAGAATTACGTTCGAACTTATTCTGGTGATATATGGTAAGTCTGATATTTCTTCGAGCAAAGCATCTATATCTTCAAGAAGAGGCGCTTCGACTGTGCAAAAAAGATCAAAATTACCGGTTATTGCACTACAGCTTTTTACTTCTGGGTATCTCTGTAAATCAGTAATGATTTGTGAAAGATAATTACGTTTTAACTCTAGCGAAACGAGTGCACTGATCGGTCGAGTTCTTGGGTCTTGTTTTATAATGGCAGTGTAGCCTTCGATAACTCCTTCACGTTCAAGCCTTGTGATCCTCTCATATACAGTTGAACGGGCAACGTTAAGTTTCTTTGCAATATAACTTGTTGATAATCGAGCATTTTCTTGAAGGTGAAAAATAATCTCACGATCAAGATCGTCTCTCAAATGGCTGGTGTGCATATGTTAACTCCCTGGGTGAGCTTCCTTGGTGGGCTCAATTTTGTGAAATGAAAATGGCATGGAGTATACTGAACAGCTATTGAAATATTGATTGAAAACCATCAGAATAAAGATTGAATTAAATCAATTTTGAATGGCCTTAGACAAAAATTGGAATGTATATGATAAAGAGATCTTCTCAAAAACGATCTTCTTTAACTGAGGTCGCGGCTTTAGCTGGGGTTTCTTCGGCAACTGTGGATCGCGTTTTGAATGGACGAGGTGGTGTTCGTGAGGAGCTTGAAACAAAGGTTCTGAATGCAGCACGTAAGTTACGTATTAATCGTAATCTTGACCAGCTACCACGACAAACACTTCGCTTTTCTGTGCTGATGAATAGACCGGATAGAGATATATATGCACGAATACAGCGAGCTATTTTAGATCACCAGTCTTTACATGATAACAAAGGATTTACCTGTAGTTTCCACTATTTTTCATCTCAGGAGCCAAAAGATATAGCTTCTAGGATTGAATCCATCCAACGGGGTTTCGATGGGGTTATTCTGTTGGCCTATGACCATCCAATTATTAGTGATGCACTTAACCCTATCTGTCGTGAAGTCCCTGTCGTTACGTTGATCTCTGACTTACCAAATTCAGGCCGGACCTACTATGCCGGAAGCGGAAATAAGCAGGCCGGAAAGCTTGCTGGTGATTTGATTGGTCGTTTCATTCCAGAATCTATCGGCAGAGTTCTTATTCTTACGAGGTTACAAAGATACACGGCACATCTAGATCGTGAGGTTGGTTTGCGGCAGGTTGTTGCGGAACGGTATCCGCGCCTATCTGCCAGTGATGTTTTGGAATGTAATCATGGTGATGCCAAAGATTTTAAAAAAGCGTCTGATTATATTGCAGAAAATGGACCCTTTTCAGGGGTTTATAACATTTCATCTTGGAATATTCCTATGATCCAGAAGCTGAAAGACGAAAAGGTTCTGCAAGATACGGTTATTGTTGCTCATGGAGTAAATAGAAGAACGCGACCTTTATTGCGTGATGGTGTTCTCGACGCCGTAATTGAATATAGCCCGGAAGACTACGCAAAGCGGGCGGTCGATACTCTTTTGAACCATTTTGGCAGATGTGATGATTTTGACCAAAATTATCGTCATCGTCTTGAAGTCTTCACGAGAGAGTATTTGCCTCCAGTTCTTGAGGTGGATTGATTTATGGTTTGGTTGGCTTGTTATAATACGCTGGGCAGCCAAGTCGCGAGTTCAGGTATCAAGACCAAAATGCCAATAAAAGCACACATGACAAAAAACATTGGCATAGAGGCTTTTGCTATATATCCAATATCGCGCCCGGTCATTCCCTGTAGAACAAATAGATTAAAGCCGACCGGCGGTGTGATTTGCGCCATCTCAACTACAATCATTAGGTAAACGCCAAACCATAGCATATCAAACCCTGCTGCTCGAACCATAGGTTCAATAACGGCCATGGTTAGAACAATAGAGGAGATACCATCCAAAAACATGCCAAGAAGAATGTAAAAAATGGTGAGGATGGCAATAAGTGAGAAAGGAGATAATTCCCAATTTACGATCGTAACCGCTAGTGCTTTGGGAATTCCGGTAAAGCCCATTGTTAGGGCAAGAAAACTCGATCCCATGAGGATAAACATAATCATGGAGGATGTTTTAACAGCCCCCAGAATTGATTCTATAAAACTGTTTTTACTAAGTGTACCCTGAGCAATTGAAAGAATGATTGATCCTAAGACACCAAGTGCTGCAGCTTCAGTTGCCGTCGCTATACCTGAGTAAATAGAACCAATGACACCCGAAATCAGCATAAGTACTGGCAATAGGTCAAAGAGTGCCTTTATTTTTTCGGATAGTATTAAACTGGGTGTTTTGGTTACGGCATCTTTATTCATCAAACCCCATATTGCGATATAGGTCATAAAGCACACGGCAAGTGCCAAGCCGGGGATCATGCTCGCCATAAACAATTTGGCGATAGATTCATTAACGGTCACACCATAGATGATCATAGATATTGATGGTGGTATTAATAACCCTAAGGTGCCAGCGCCAGAAAGAGTGCCAATGATTAATTTTTCGGGATATTTTCTTTTGCTGAGTTCGGGGATAGACATTTTCCCAACGGTAGCAACGGTTGCTGCGGACGAACCTGAAATCGCGGCAAAAATGGCCGATGCGCCAACGTTTACATGTAATAGACCGCCGGGTAGTTTTCCCATTAATGGGGCCAATCCCCGAAATAGGGTTTCAGAGAGTTTTGTTCTGAAAAGGATCTCGCCCATCCAGATGAACAGAGGAAGAGCGGTTAATGTCCAAGATGATTGGTCTCCCCAAATGGTAAGGGCCATAGCATCACCAACTGGGGTAGAGGTGAAGAGGAACATGCCGATGACTGCTGTTGCCAATAATGAGGCGCCAATCCATATGCCAGAGCCGAGTAGGAAAAAGAGAACGCTTAGAAATACGATGATGGAAATTGCTTCACTCATACCTCGTTTTGCACCTCTTGATCTAATTCTTTGATATGTTCTATTTCTGGGCAAGCAATTGATTCAACAAAGGTATGTATCACGGAGAGTGTGAAAATTGCTGCGCCAATAGCCATAGGGATTTGTGGTATCCATAATAGTATTGCGTCTGCACCTTCACTTCTTTCTTCATATTCTAAGGAATCAAGCACTAAGCAAACTGTATAAAAAGTCAGGTAACTGGTAACGATTGTCATGAAGCCAAGGGCGAGGCGTTCGATTAACAGGCGTGTGGCTCCTTTTGCCTGTTGGATAACCAGCAGAATGCGTATGTGTCCATTGTTTCTAAATGTGTAGGCGAGTGCGAGGAAGGTACTGCCAGCCATTACATAGCCCGCGACATCAGTTGCGCCGCCGGCAAATAGCCCTAATATACGGGCCAGAATGCTGTAAAGTATAAGAATACAAAGAATAAGGAGTAATGCACCTGATACCCAGGCACCTGCCAAGTAGAACTTGTCGAGTGACTTAGATAGATTTTTCAAGAGAAGCTCCTTGTTGATTCCGGACAGACGAAGAGCCGACAAAGCATAAAGAGCTTTGCCGGCCTGTATTTTATTCGCCTTTATAAGTGGCGAGGATTTTTTTACCACTATCCCCGGCTTTTTCCAGCCATTCATCTTTAAGTGAAGCGCCAACTTTTTCAAAAGCAGCACGCATTTCTGGCGTCATAGGTTCAACAGACATACCGTTTTTCTTGAATTGTTCAAGATACCAGTCGGCAAGTTCTTCTGCTTTTGCCCAACCTTTATCTTCTGCTTTTGCTGCTGCTGCAACAATGACATCCTGAGTTTTTTTATCCAAGCGGTTCCAAGCTTTTTTATTCACGATAACCATGTTTCTGGGTAACCATGCACGCACGTCATAAAAGAAACTTACATGTTCCCAAAGTTTACGATCATAACCTGTAGAACCTGATGAAATCATCGATTGGGCAACACCCGTTGCAAACGCCTGTGAGAGTTCGGCGGCTTCAATTTTGGTTGGTACCATGCCGAGCATGTCAGCAACTTTTGATGTTGTGGCGTTATAAGCTCTGAACTTCAGACCCTTGACGTCTTCGGGAGAATTGGCCGCTTTTATCGAATAAAATCCCTGAGGAGGCCAAGGTGCTGAATATAAGAATACTAAGCCTGCTTCGTCCAGTTTCTTTATCAATTCAGGCTTAGAGGCTTCATAAAGCTTGCGCGCATCTGCGAAGGATGTAGCAAGGAAGGGTACTGAATCTATTTCGTATAGTGGGTCATCATTGCTGAGTGCGGAAATGAGGCGTTCGCCAATAGGGGCCAGACCGCGACGAACAGCACCGAAAATTTCTGATCCTCCAAACAGTGAACCGCCGGGGTGGGTAACAATTTCTAGATCCCCAGATGTCTTGGCTGTTACTTCAGCTGCAAATTCAGCCGCAATTTCGGAATGGTAGTTGGTTGCTGAATAGGCAAGAGCCATGTCCCATTTATCAGCAGCATAGGATGCTGGTGTGGATAAAAGCATGGTTGCTGATATCGTGGCTATTGTGAGTGTCTTATGAAAATAGTTCATGTGATTACTCCCTGTTTAATTGCTGTTTTTTATAAACCAGTGTTTCACAAAGGTGAGGTGCCTATGTGTATTTCATTATGAGCGGTCATGATATAAATCGTTCTGCCCGGAAAGGTTTTGCATCTATAGGAGGGTTTTCTCCGGATATAAGTGCCCCCAGAATAGATGCGGTTCCGGGGCCTGTGCTAAAACCAATATGTTGATGCCCAATTGCAAGCCAGAGATCATTGTGTCGTGGTGCCGAACCGATTATTGGTCTGCAGTCGGGCAAGGTTGGGCGACTGCCAAGCCATGGTTTTTCTTCGAGTGGTTTCTTTAAGGGAAAGGCTTCTCTGGCGGATATTTCTGCGGCTTTAATCTGCTTATAGTTAGGTGGGGCATCGTGACTGGTTAATTCTACGCCAGTGGTTAAGCGAACGCCCCCTTTCATCGGAGCTAACACATACCCGCCCTCTACATCATACACAGGCCGAGTTAGTTGATGGTTGGATGAGGTCGTGTAGTTCAGGTGATATCCCCGTTCAAAGGCGAGGGGAACTTGGTAGCCGAAATTTCGAAGAAAATCTTTTGCCCAAGGGCCAAGGGCAACGACAACTTGGTCCACTTTTAAACGTTGTTGATTGAGTATTAAATGATAACCCTGATCTACTTTTTCCAGGCCCTGAGCAAATGATTTTATTATTGTTCCGCCCAAGGATTTAAAATAATCGGCATAGGCAGAGACAAGCGCGCCCGGATCTGAATAGCTATATGTATCCTGTATCCATAGGCCTTTGTTGAAAATGGTAGTTAAGCTTGGTTCCAATTCAAAAATTCTGTCCTGATCCATGATTTCAGTTTTAATATTATACTGCTGATATGAATTGTGGAGATTTTTGGCTCGTCGAAATGCATCGTCGGTTCGATAAAGATAGAACCACCCTTTTTTATTAAATTTCTCTGCAAGGTCCAATTTTGAAGCGCTTTGTTCGTGTTTGTCTGTTGAGAGCTTTATTAGGTTGTCGAGTGCCGTTGCCGTATACAAAAAATCTTTATCATTTGCGTGTTTGAGAAATTTTGCTGTCCAGTTTGTATTGGCAGCTAAAAAGTACGGGTTGTATCTAAAGGATGTCGCCTTGTTTCTGAGAAGCTTGGGCAGAGATTTCCATATGCCGGGGTGATTAAGGGGAACGAGTGAGCTTCGGGCAATAACACCGGCATTGCCGTATGACGTTTCTTTGCCTGGATCGTTTTTATCGATAAGGGTTACATCAAACCCGCGTTCAATAAGTTCGACTGCGCAGCAAACACCAACAATACCAGCACCAAGAATGGCTATTTTACCCGACATTAATTCTATACTCCCTGTTCGTTATTGTAAGGGAGGACTAAACTGAAATATACAGCCAGAATGCCGGATGTTCAGACGAATTCCGGCAAAATATCGGGCGTGGTGTAACTCTGCTTATTCGCTTGTTAGGTCGGATGGGGAAAAACCAAATACTCTTTTAAAGGCGGTCGAAAAATTTGCAGCACTGTTGTACCCGGCCAAAAAGGCTGCTTGTGAAATAGTTAGGTTATCTTGTTCAATCGCATCCCGGGCGGTGACGAGACGACGTTCTCTGACGTAGTCCATGATCGTCATGTCATACGCGATTTTGAAAGAATTTTGCAGTGCGCTTTTGCTCATTGCGAGAGCGGTCGAGATTGCGGCGAGGGTGAGGCCTTTATGGACATTGTCTTCTATATATTCTCTGACCATCCTTGCTTTGTGTTCTTGTGAAGCATCCTTATGAACGTTTGATGAGGACGATTTTGTGGTGAGGATACTTTTTAAAGCTTCGGCTAAAATTTCGAGGGCATGGCTTTCCGCCTGTAATTTTTTGATGGTTGGCGATGATGCCTGAGGGGTAATTAATTTACCGGCAAGGGAAATGGCGCGCTTCGAAGGTTTCCAATCTCTGATATCGAGCTTTCCATGAAGAAAGTCATTGATGTGATATGAATTTTCTATGTCTTGGTTGATGTAGGTTTTTATCCAGTCAAAATCTGCGGAAATGATAACTTTGCTAACTTTTGTTCCTTTGCGCATTTGTCGGGTCCAGAGGATAGGTCGTGGTAATGCCCAGA
>NZ_CAKZMP010000022.1 GCF_937128705.1 uncultured Kiloniella sp.
GGTAAGCCGAGCCAAGGAAATTATTGAACGAATGGGGGCGAAGACACTTACGGCTGAAGATGCGCGTAAAAAGTTCAATGCCGTCAAGCAGGCTTAATTATAATTTTTAAAACATAGATATGAGCAGGGTGTTAAAAAATGGCACGTGAAATCAGAACAGTTGCCGTCGTTGGGGCTGGTGTTATCGGGGCTGGATGGGCCGCGCGATGTCTTCACCGAGGAATTGATGTGGTCGTGACGGATGTTTCTGCTGGGGCAGAACGAGGCCTGAGAGAAGTTGTATCCAATGCTGAGCCTGCTTTGAATCAACTTAGTCTGGCCCCACGTAAGGAAAAGGGCACTCTGACGTTCACCACAGACCTTGCCGAGGCAGTTTCCAAAGCTGATTTTGTTCAAGAAAATGCACCTGAACGAGAAGATCTTAAAAGGAACCTTCTTGCAGAAATAAGTAAACACGCAGAACCGGATGTTATTATCGCCTCCAGTTCCTCTGGATTGCTCCCAACGATTATTCAGGCTGATTGCATTCACCCAGAACGTGTTCTGATCGGTCACCCCTTCAACCCTGTTTACCTTTTGCCTCTTGTCGAAGTTCTTGGTGGAGAAAAAACGAACGCCCAATTTATAGATGATGCTATGGCGTTCTATAGCTCGATCGGGATGAAACCCCTTAAGGTTCGAAAAGAAATAGAAGGGTATATTTCTGATCGCCTTCAGGAAGCTCTATGGCGTGAAGCCTTACACATGGTTGCTGATGGGGTTGCAACAACAGAAGAAATAGATCAGGCAGTAATATACGGACCAGGGCTACGGTGGGCTTTTATGGGGACATGCCTCACATTTCATCTTGCTGGTGGCGAACAGGGGATGCGCCATATGCTGGAACAGTTCGGTCCGGCGCTTGAGTTACCCTGGACAAAATTAAAAGCGCCTGAACTGACAGATCAACTTATTGATCGAATGGTCGAAGGAACGCAACAACAGGCAGAGGGTTATTCAATACGTGATCTAGAACAGCTACGAGACAATTGTCTTGTGTCTATTATGCAGTCCTTGCGCAGCTTTAACTATGCATCTGGAAAAGTACTGAAAGAAGACGATGAAGGGCTGTATGGGGACGCAAGTGGTTCTAAGGAATGGTCTGAACAGGATGATTTAACCAAACCATTGAACCTTCATAGAGACAAAGTTCATCCCGAGTGGATTGATTATAATAACCACATGACTGAATCTCGTTATTTGCAGGTTTTTGGCGATGCCTCTGATGCGCTCTTTCGTTATGTCGGCGTAAATGCTGAATACCATGCTAATGGTCATTCGTATTATACGGTAGAAACCCATATAAATAATATTCTTGAAGTCGCAGTGCATGAGCCTTTGAGAGTTACGACACAACTACTTGGTCTGGATGATAAACGCATCCATTTCTATCATAAAATGTACAAGGAAAAGGACAACAGCTTACTCGCAACAGCAGAGCAAATGGTCTTGCACGTTGATATGAAAGCCGGGAGAGCTTGTCCTGCGAAACCTGAAATACTGAATGTGTTAGAAAAAATACTTGATGCACATAAAAAACTGCCTGCGCCGGAACGTTTAAGCAGACAAATGATGGTGCCCCCACCTAAACAATAAACATAACTGTCGGCCATATTTTGTTTAGTTAAATATGGTCGACAGATAAGTGCAGATACCAGTGTCGTTATGGCACTCGGAAGTAATGACATTTAATTTACGTTGGCAATCGGTGTTGATTTTCAACGTGGAAATGCCTGCTGATGTCCTGATTTCGGTACAAAGCCATAGAACAGGAACAGTTAAGGTTTAGGGAGAAGTGATATGGATTTTGGTCTTTCGCAAGAACAACAAATGGTTGTTGATACCGTTCGGAATTTTGTTGAAAAAGAGCTGTACCCCCATGAAAATACTGTTGAAGAGTTGGGTTATGTTCCTGCTGAACTGACCAAAGAAATACGTCAAAAAGTTTTGGATTTAGGGTTTTACGCAGCCAATATTCCTGAAGAATTCGGAGGTGGCGGATTAGACTACGTCACCATGTCCTTACTAGAGAGAGAGCTGGGTCGCGCTTCTCAGGCACTGAGTGTTATCTTTGGGCGCCCCTCTAATATTCTTTGCGGTTGTAAAGGCGATCAGGTCGAAAAATATCTTATGCCAGCTATTCGCGGGGAGAAGATAGACTGTATCGCGATGACCGAACCTGATGCAGGGTCAGATGTAAGGTCAATGAAGGCATCTGCCGTCAGAGACGGGGATGACTGGATACTTAATGGTACCAAGCATTTCATAACGCACGCTGATGAAGCGGACTTTGCCATTGTTTTTATTGCAACTGGAGAGGAAGAAACTCCTCGGGGCAAGAAAAAACAAATCACCTGCTTTCTTCTAGATCGCGGAACTCCGGGATTTGAAATAAGAGAAGGTTACAAATGTGTATCACATCGGGGATACAACAATTCCATCCTCAATTTTGATAACTGCCGCATTCCTGCCACGCAAATACTCGGGGAAGAAGGCAAGGGATTTGACGAAGCGAATACATGGTTAGGGGCCACAAGATTGACTGTAGCAGCTATGTCAGTCGGTCGGGCGCAACGTTGTTTTGATTTGGCGGTTAATTGGGCCGCTGAGCGAAAACAGTTTGGACAGGCTATTGGTAAATTCCAGGGCGTTTCCTTCAAATTGGCTGATATGGCGACAGACATTCAAGCCGCTGAATACTTAACCATGGGTGCAGCTTGGAAATTAGATAAGGATCTTCCTGCGGATCAGGACATTGCCATGGCTAAGGTTCATGCGACAGAAATGCTGGCCAGAGTAACGGATGAAAGTCTTCAGATTTTTGGCGGAATGGGTTTGATGACCGAACTTCCTATCGAACGCTTTTGGCGCGATGCCCGGGTTGAGCGGATCTGGGACGGCACCAGCGAAATTCAACGCCATATCATTTCAAGGGGTTTACTTAGACCTCTCGGCGCGTAATCGGGCACGTCATTGATCTGGGAAGTTCTTAAATGTCAAAATCAGCAAATATAAAACGCCTGCTTTGCCCCAAAAACATAGCTGTTGTTGGTGGAGCTGAGGCTGCTGAAGTCATCCGGCAAAGCCGTAAAACAGGATTTCAGGGGGAACTGTGGGCCGTAAATGCACGCAGAAATGAGATTGAAGGATTAAAGTGCTTTGCATCGGTAAACGATCTGCCAACAGCACCTGATGCAGCTTTCGTCGCGATACCTCGCGAACCAGCTATATCCGTGATTAAAGATCTGGAGAAGATGGGGGCAGGTGGCGTAATTTGTTACGCATCTGGGTTTTCCGAAACTTCTGACGGGCAGGATTATCATACAAATCTGATGAGCAGCGTTGGTGATTTGGCGTTGGTTGGCCCGAATTGCTACGGTATTCTAAATTATTTGGATGGCGCTGCTCTCTGGCCTGATCATCATGGCGGGCAACATGTTGATAAAGGTGTCGCGATCATTACCCAAAGTGGAAATATCGGCATCAGCCTGACAATGCAGGAAAGATCACTGCCCATTGCCTATATGATTTCTGTTGGGAACCAGGCCGTGTTATCTATGCCTGATTACATTGATGCTCTTTGTGATGATGATCGTGTGACCGCAATAGGCCTTCATATGGAAGGGGTTGATGATATCCCCGGGTTTTGTGGTGCCGTAGATAAAGCTAGAACTAAGGGCATACCTGTGATTGCCTTAAAATCAGGTGGATCTGACATCGGGGCCGAGATTGCCCTAAGCCATACCTCTACTCTGGCCGGGTCTGATGAACTTTATACTGCTTTGTTTCAGCGTATTGGCGTTGCTCGTGTTCGTACACTTAGTGAGATGATCGAAACCCTAAAGCTCCTTCATGTCGCGGGGCCTCTATCGGGTAATAATATCGCTTCGCTTAGTTGCTCTGGGGGGGATGCTGCTTTGATTGCTGATTTTGGCAGTCAACTTGGCTTAAAATTTAATCCGATCCCAGATGTTCAGTCCTCTCAGTTACAAAAGCAGCTTGGGGAAAAAGTTTCTATATCAAATCCCTTTGATTACCACACCTATATTTGGGGGGATATAGAAGAGAAAACCAACTGTTTTACTCGTGTTATGCAGGGTGGGTATGACATCAGCCTTTTGGTGTTGGATTACCCCAGAGGTGATTTAAGCGAAGCTCATGAGTGGGATATTGCACTGGATGCAATGATTGCGGCACAGAAAAACTCAGGGCATCAAGCAGCCGTTCTTGCCACACTTCCGGAAAATCTTCCGGCAAAAGCACGATCCACTTTGATCAGAAATAACGTGGTGCCATTACAAGGCGTAGAAGATGGATTGAAGGCTATCTCATCCGCGGCATGGATAGCGACTAGATGGAAGGATATTGCGAATAATAACGTATGTTCAAGGGTAGGGATATGTTCTGAATTAGAAGGTGACGTTGTTTTACTTGATGAAGCCCTAGCAAAATTACGTCTAAAAGAATACGGATTTATAGTTCCGGAGAGTGAAACAGTTGCCATTTCAGAAGCGGGTTTTACTGCGGAACAAATTGGTTTTCCGGTTGTTGTTAAGGCTGTGAGTGCTGATCTCGCCCATAAGACAGAAGTTGGTGGCGTGGCTTTGAACCTTCAAAGTGCTAAAGAGGTAACTTGTGCGGCAGAAAGAATGGCGCATTTGTCTGACAAAGTTCTTGTCGAAAGCATGATTAAAGATGTTGTTGCCGAAGTTATCATCGGTGTGACACGCGATCCTCAGTTTGGGCTTTCTCTTGTCGTGGGTTCTGGCGGTATTTGGGTTGAGTTGATGCAGGATTCAATAGCATTACTATTACCAGTTTCACGTGATGATATCCATGTCGCTTTGAAGAAACTCAAACTCTACAAGTTGTTGGAAGGCTATCGTGGCCAACCTGCTGGTGATATTGATGCGTTGATTGATACGATCTTATCGGTTGCAGATTTTGCCTTACATAATGAAAAGAAACTTGCCGAAATGGATTTAAACCCCGTTATGGTGCTTCCAAAAGGAAAAGGCGTTGTTATAGCAGATGCCATGATCCGTATGTCTTCAGAAGAAAGAGTGAATTAATGTCAGAAGTTGTAAAAGTTGAGAGACGAGGGGCTATTCTGGAAGTGACACTGGATCGCCCAAAAGCAAACGCTATTGATGCCGCAACAAGTAAGGCAATGGGAAAGGTTTTTTGCGATTTTCGTGATGACCCCGACCTTCGTGTCGCTATTTTAACTGGTGGCGGTGAAAAGTTTTTTTCAGCCGGATGGGATTTGGTTGCCAGTAACGACGGGGAAGCCCCGGATACTGACTATGGCCCCGGTGGATTTGCGGGAATAACAGAACTCCATGATTGCTATAAGCCAATTATTGCCGCTGTAAATGGGATGGCTGTTGGCGGAGGTTTTGAGCTTGCTCTCGCTGCTGATTTTATTATTGCAGCAGATCATGCACAATTTTTCCTACCAGAAGCAAAGGTTGGTCTGATCGCTGATGCAGCATCTTTCCGTCTTCCAAAAAGGCTTCCTAGGGCAATTGCCATGGAATTGCTTTTAACTGGGCGGCGTATGGATGCGAATGAAGCCGCTCAATGGGGACTGGTGAATAAAGTGGTGACAAGCGAAGACCTTATGACCGCAACCAGAGCATTCGCGGATCAAATTTTAGAAGCTGCGCCTTTATCTGTTATGGCAGTTAAAGAGGTTTTGCAAAAAACGTCTGGTCTTGATGATGAGGCCTGTTATCAAGATATGCGTTCAGGAAAATGGAAATATTATGAAAAGATGCTGAGAAGTGATGACTCTAAAGAAGGGTCGTTAGCTTTTGTTGAAAAAAGATCTCCTGTCTGGAAAGGAAGATAAGTAATTAAAACAATGTGATAAGTAATTTTCTGCAAATAACCAAACCTCTTGCTGCAAATGAAATAATGTCTTAATTGAATTAGGCAAAATAAAGTTTGAAATACGTGAAAATTTACACATAAATGAAAAGAGAAATTCATTTTGGTACGTAATTTTTCAGGTTTTTGGGTATGGGTGAAGAAAAACAGTCTTTTGACTATATCATTGTTGGTGCAGGTTCTGCTGGCTGTGTTTT
The DNA here is from genome assembly GCF_937128705.1 of uncultured Kiloniella sp. GTDB lineage: Bacteria > Pseudomonadota > Alphaproteobacteria > Kiloniellales > Kiloniellaceae > Kiloniella. The sequence goes on from NZ_CAKZMP010000022.1 coordinate 6,129, forward strand.
AGCTAATCGCCTAAGTGAAAGCGGCAAATATTCTGTTTTGATTCTCGAGGCCGGAGGAAGCGATAAACGCTTTTGGGTGCAGGTTCCAATTGGCTACGGAAAGACATATTACCAAAAGTCCGTTAACTGGATGTACCTGACTGAAGCAGATAAAGGTACAGCAAACAGGCAGAGCTATTGGCCACGCGGAAAGGTGCTTGGTGGATCCAGCTCAATTAACGCCATGGTGTATATCCGGGGCCATAAAAAAGATTACGATGATTGGGCTGCAATCGGAAATCCGGGATGGAGCTATCAGGATGTACTGCCTTACTTTAAAAAGTCAGAAATCAATCAATTGAGTGATGATGGCTATCGTGGCACAGAGGGAGCAATGCATGTCTCTGATGTTTCGAAAGATTTACACCCTCTTTGCCAAAACTTTATCCGCTCAGGGCAGGAACTTGGTCTTGCCTATAATGAAAACTTCAACGGGGCTGAACAAGAAGGCATAGGTCTTTATCAGACGACAACCCGTAACGGTTTCCGTGAGTCCGCAGCCAAAGCGTTTCTACATCCAGCCTTAAAACGTAAGAATCTTAAACTTGTCACTCATGCCCATGTTTCAAAAGTCCTTTTTGAGGGAAAAATAGCTGTTGGTGTTCAGTATGTACGCAAAGGAAAAACTTCTACTGTTACAGCCAAAAAAGAAATTATTCTGAGCGGTGGCTCAATCAATAGCCCGCAATTGCTGCAACTGTCAGGGGTTGGTCCTAAGACTTTACTCGATGAACACAATATACCGATTGTCGTTAATAGTCCGGCAGTTGGACAAAACTTACAGGATCATATCGGAATGGATTATCTCTATTCCTGCACTGTCCCCAGCCTTAATGACGAATTGCATTCTTTGTGGGGGAAGTTGGTTGCCGGATTGAAGTATGTATTGTTCCGGCGTGGGCCCCTTAGCTTGAGTATTAATCAAGGAGGAGGCTTTATTAAAACCCGACCGGACTTGGAACAACCGAATATTCAGTTATATTTTTCGCCAGTTAGCTATACAAGGGCACCAGCGGGAACGCGACCAATGCTCAATCCTGATCCGTTTTCTGCTTTTCAACTGGGTTTAACAAACTGTCGCCCGACTTCGCGCGGAGAGATAAATATTAAATCGAATGATCCGTTTGAACCACCATTGATAAAGCCAAATTATCTTTCTACTGACGAAGATGTTTCTGAGATGCTTGAAGGTGTGAAATATCTAAGAAAATTAGCCGAAACCAAAGCCTTTAAAGATATTATCATCGAGGAGTTTCGCCCGGGGAAAGAATGTAAAACAGACGAAGAGTTAATCGCCGATATTCGCGGTTACGCCTGGACCTGTTTCCATCCTTCAGGAACCTGTAGAATGGGGCCTGATCCAGAAACGTTTGTCGTTGATCATAAATTAAAAGTTCATGGTGTGGATGGCCTTCGTGTGATTGATGCATCAATCTTTCCGAATGTACCCTCAGGAAACACGAATGCAGCCGCTATTATGGTCGGTGAAAAAGGAGCAGATCTTGTGCTGGACGATGCTTAAGTGCTTATTGAAAGATATTTTCAATATTATTGTTCTATCTGAGCTTGATCCAGTAACCAGTTCCTAAATAACAAACTTTCTGGTTTAGATTTTTCGTCTTTTATTGGTGTTAATAGGTAGTGAGAATCATCGAAATCGAAATCTTGCTCGACAACTCTCATTAATTTTCCACTATCCAGATCTGGTTGGGCATGGGCCTTAAGTACAAGTGAAACACAAGCACCAGAGGAAGCCAACTGCACCGAATTCAGAGAGGTATCTACTGTGATATTTACCTCGAGATCTGCGCCCTTAAGGTGAGTGTCGAGTATTTTTTGCCAGCGGCCTTCACAACCCATAATCCTGACACAACTCAGGTGACTGATAAGGGATTTATCGCCAGTCTCGATGGATTGTTTTAGAAGCTTCACATTGTCTGGTGTTGCCACGAGAACTGAAGGTTCTGTGTGTATTTTTTGACTGTGAAAACCGGGCCAGTTGCCGTGCCCGCTTCGGATATCGATATCAATGTTGTCGTGGTCGAGTGACTCTGTCCAGATCGCTGTGTGTAATCTGATATTGATATCAGGATATTTGGTCAGGAAATCTTTTAGCCGCGGTGTCAGCCAGGAAACGGAAAAGGCAACTGTGCAGAGAATATTGATCGTTTGCTTACCCTTGGTGCCGAACAACCCGGTAGTTGATACTGATATATCTTCGAACGCCCGTCGTACTGCTGGCAGGTAAGCTCTTCCCTTGTCGGTTAACTTTAAACTGCGGGCTAATCGTTCAAATAACAGGAAATCCAACTCTTTTTCGAGAGACCTTACTTGATGGCTAACTGCAGCTGGGGTGAGGTTGAGCTCTTTGGCTGCTGTCGTGAAGTTATTATAACGGGCGGCGGCTTCGAACGCGCGCAACCAGTTTAGAGGGGGGAGTTGATATGCCATGTGAGTACGATTATCAGCTTCAAATAAAATGATGTCTTAGGCGAATAATACTTCGTTTGCTTTTATCTGCAAGCTTGGACTAATAGTACGCCATAGATTTTTATTGAGTGAGATTCAGCGTGAAAATAGCAAGCATTGAAACCTTTACCAATGAATATGTCGGGTTTGTTCGGGTAAGAACAGTCGAAGGTGATGAGGGGTGGGGGCAGGTCTCAACCTATAATGCAGATATCACATCTCAAATTGTACACCGTCACATTGCACCTCACACTCTTGGTCAGGATGCTTCCGATCTCAAAGGTTTAACGCAAACAGTGTTGGAGCGAGAGCACAAGTTTCCGGGAAGTTATCTCTATCGCGCCCTTTGTGGCGTTGATACAGCTCTATGGGATGTCCATGGTAAACGAGCAGGAAAAAGCGTTGCCAGTTTACTGGGAAGTACGCGAAAAAGTTTTCCTGTCTATGCATCAAGTATGCGGCGCGATATTACGCCGGAAGAAGAGGCCGAGAGATTTGTCGCCCTTCGAGAACAATTTGGTTACACGTCATTTAAATTCAGGGTTGGGCGCGAATGTGGTCACGATGTTGATCAATGGCCGGGACGTACGGAAGAAATCGTAAAAAAGGTACGGGAAACTCTTGGCAATGATATTACCCTTTTGGTTGATGCGAATAGTGCCTACACACTGAAAAAAGCTATTGAAGTTGGTCATTTATTACAGGATTACGGCATTAGCCATTTTGAAGAGCCTTGTCCTTATTGGGAACTGGGTTGGACAAAACAGGTAAAAGAGGTACTTGATCTTGATGTGTCCGGTGGAGAGCAAGATAGCAACATGGTTGTTTGGAACCAGATTATCCAAGACAGGGTTGTTGATATTGTTCAGCCGGATATTTGTTATATGGGTGGCATTACGCGAAGCCTCGAAGTTGCTAAAATGGCTGAAGCAGCAAAAATTCCCTGTACGCTACATTGTGCGAACCTTTCTCTTGTAACGTTGTTTTCTGCGCACTTTATGGCGGCAATTAATAACCCAGGCAAATATCTCGAATTCTCAATCGAAGGATTGGATTACTATCCGTGGCAGGCAGGTTTGTTTGGCCCCGGATATGAAATTGTGAATGGCGACCTTATTCTTTCAGATAAACCGGGGTGGGGGATTGAAATTGATCCTCTGTGGCTTGCGAGTGCGGACTATCAGGTGAGCTATAATGCTTCACGCTTTTGATAAAATCTTTGAATATAGAACATAGTTAAATAAAAACGATAAGGCCTTTAGGTGTGATTATGACGAAATCAACAGATGCGCTGATCAGCGAATATTTTCAAACAGGTACATTGCTGGGGTTGCCAAATAAGCTGTTCATTAATGGTGAGTGGGTTTCTGCATCAACAACAGAGATGATTGACAGCAAAGACCCGGGTAATGGTAAGGTATTTGCATCTGTCAGTGCTGGGCAGTCAGAAGATGTTGGTAAGGCTGTCGAAGCTGCCAGGGATGCCTTTGTCAATATTTGGCGTGATATGAAACCCAGTAAGCGCGGCCTCATACTTTTCAAGGCTGCTGATATCTTGGAGCAAAAGGCTGATTATTTTGCTGTAGTCGAGGCTCTTGATACAGGCAAACCGCTAGATGAAGCAAAAGGGGATGTTGCGAGCTCTGTTGGTGCACTACGTTATTATGCTGGTTGCGCCGATAAAATTCAGGGTGATACTTTCCCTTTGGGGGATGGTGTTTTCTCATTTTCCAGTGTTGAGGCTGTTGGTGTTACCGCACATATTATTCCTTGGAATTACCCTCTTGCTACAACAATAAGGGGTGTCGCCCCTGCTTTAGCCGCAGGGTGTACAGCTGTGGTAAAGCCTGCAGAGCAAACCCCTTTAACAGCACTATTGTTGGCAGATGTCTTTGTCGAGGCGGGCCTTCCCAAAGGTGTTTATAACGTTGTAACCGGTACTGGGGCGGATGCTGGAAGCCCACTGGTCAATCACCCGAAGGTTCAACACATCACCTTTACAGGCTCAGTCGGTACCGGGACTTTGGTGATGGAAGCTGCTGCCAAAAACATCAACAGTGTGACACTGGAGCTTGGGGGGAAATCACCGATTGTAGCACTCGCAGACTGTGATTTGGAAAAAACAGCAGAAGGGGTTCTTTGGGCTATTTATTATAATGCAGGACAAATTTGCTCTGCTGGTTCGAGGTTAGTCGTAGAAAGAACAATTCATCGTGAATTAGTGGCAAAGATTGTTGAGAAAACTTCACAGTTAATAGCAGGCCATGCTCTCACTAATCCAAATTATGGTGCGATTAATTCTCTGCAACAGTTGGAGAAAATAGAAGGCTTTGTGGAACGCGCCAAAGCTCGAGGAATAACCGTTGCTTGCGGCGGTGAACGGATCAATACTAAAGAAACTGAGAATGGTTGGTTCTATGCGCCAACAATTATGGATGATGTGCCTAACAATGACGAACTGGTTCAAGAGGAAATTTTTGGCCCTGTGTTGACGGTTCAGGTTGTCGATAGTCTTGATGAAGCTATAGAAGCTGCGAACTGCACTGATTTTGCACTTGCGGCAGGGGTCTATACACAAAATATTACTCATGCTCTTAAGCTTTCTAAGGCTATTGATTCAGGGCAGGTGACAGTTAACGATTATTGGGCTGGTGGTGTAGAGGTACCGTTTGGCGGCAATAAATCATCAGGTATCGGCCGTGAAAAGGGAATAGAAGCCCTTCGAAACTATGTAACAACAAAAGCAATTACGATGACGTTTTAAATAACTTTTTTGCTTGAAAATGTTAAGAGAAGTTAGTTGTGATGCGGGCCTTAAGTTCTATAAAAAATTGTATTTAATTGGTTAGAAAAAATAACTTGATTGAATTTTTACTATAAACGACCCTAAGATGTGGTTTTTTGATCAAAAGTTGACGTTTTTTGGATGGAAAGTCGCTGTTGGTGATGTTGTTGTCTTTAATGCGACAAAGTTATGGGTAGTTGACGCTATTCAAAATAAGGTTCTGGGAAACAGAACCAAAGCTGGTGGTGAGTATAGGTTTTTATGTTTCTGGTAAGAGAACAAGACTTTGTCTTTATGTAGATTTTGACGCTGTCTAGGTATCTAATGCAGGGAATTAAATTAATTAAACCTTATAATCACTTGAATCATATGATAAAATAAAAGCGATTAAACGCTTATGTGATTCTCACCTAAAAGGTTTATGCAAACAGGGAGTAGAATAGGAATGACACAACATATTAATTATCTGGCAAAGCTTGCCGCTCAGGGTAAATTAGGTCGCCGTGAGTTTATGGGAAAAGCTGCTGCTGTCGGTGTCTCTACCGCTGCTGCTGGTAGTCTGTTGTCCAGTGCGGCAATGGCCGAAGGCCCAAAAAAAGGTGGAACACTTAAGGCTGGCCTTGGCGGGGGCGAAAGTACAAATAGCCTTGATCCGGCATCTTTTCTGACACAAGTGTCTCATGATTTTGGTAAGTGTTGGGGCGAAACGCTTGTTGAAGTCTCACGCATTGGTGAAATTAACTACCGACTGGCTGAGAGCATCGAGCCGACCGCTGATGCGAAAACATGGCATTTTACAATTCGCAAAGGTGTTGAGTTTCACAACGGCAAAAGCGTAACTGCTCAAGATGTGCTCAAAACAATGCAACGTCACTCGGGCGAAGATACGAAGTCCGGTGCCTTGGGCGTTATGCGTAATATTGAGTCCATGAAGGCAGATGGAGATGTCTTCTCGGTCACCCTAAAAACGGCAAATGCTGATTTGCCTTACTTGATGTCTGATTATCACCTAATCATTCAGCCCGACGGTGGTATGGATGCGCCTGATGCTGGTATCGGTACTGGCCCATACAAGGTTGCTGTTAATGAGCCGGGTGTACGCCATGTCGGTGAGCGTAATCCTAACTATTGGGATCCGTCACGTGGCCATGCCGATCAGGTTGAAATTGTCGTGTTAAACGATGCGACAGCCAGAACTGCGGCCCTTCAGGGTGGTCAGGTTCACATGATTAACCGTGTGGAACCAAAAGTTGCCGATCTTCTGGAACGTGTTCCCGGTCTCCAGGTGAAAAGTGTATCTGGTCGCGGTCACTATGTATTCCTGATGCATTGCAATACTGCACCGTTTGATAACAACGACCTACGTTTAGCCCTTAAGTATGCAGTTGATCGTGAAGAAATGGTTGATAAAATTCTTCGTGGTTACGGATCTGTTGGTAATGACATGCCAATCAATGGTGGTTATCCGCTGTTCTCCGAAGATATTGAGCAACGCTCTTTCGACCCGGATAAAGCAAAGTTCCATTTCAAGAAATCAGGCCATGAAGGTCCTGTTCAACTCCGGACAGCAGGTACTGCCTTCGCTGGTGCTGTTGATGCTGCGCAGCTATTCCAACAGTCTGCTGCGAAGTGTGGTATTACACTTGACGTTAAGCGTGAGCCTGATGACGGGTATTGGACAGAAGTGTGGAATAAACAACCATTCTGTGCATCTTATTGGGGCGGATCGCGTCCGGTTCAAGATCAAATGTATTCAACGGCTTATCTATCAACAGCTGATTGGAATGACACACGTTTCTTCCGTGACGATTTTGACAAGCTTCTTATTGAAGCACGTGGTGAGCTTGATCAGGCAAAACGTATTGCGCTTTACCGTGAAATGGGTGTGATGGTTCGTGATGAAGGTGGTGTGATCGTTCCTATGTTTAATGACTTCATTGCTGCTGTCAGTGATAAAGTCGGCGGTTACGAAGATGATCCAAGTGGTGAAATGATGAACGGTTTCGCCCTCGCAAAAACTTGGTTGGCGTAATCAGCGACTCATGGGACATCCCATTCTAAATTTGGTGGCTCAACGCATAGCGTTGGGCCTCCTTCTCCTCTTTCTGGCATCTGGGTTGATATTTATCGGTACCCAAATTTTGCCAGGAGATGTCGCTCAATCTATTCTAGGTCAATCGGCAACACCGGAAGCTGTTGCCAATCTTCGTAAAGAACTTGGCCTGAATGACCCGGCATATGTCCGCTACTTCGAGTGGTTATCGGGTGTTTTACAAGGGGATCTTGGCACCGCACTTTCAAATGGCAAATCAATTGCTGAAGGTATCTCTAACCGTCTTCAAAATACACTGTTTTTAGCGAGCTGGGCTGCTGCTTTTTCTGTCCCATTAGCTGTTATCCTAGGGCTATTGGCCGTTCAGTACCGTAATCGCTGGCCTGATAAACTTATATCTGGCGTATCACTTGCGTCTATTTCTCTTCCAGAATTTTTTATCGGATATTTGCTCATCTATTTTGTTTCAGTTCAACTCGGCTGGTTTCCTTCTGTTGCGATTTTGAACGAAACAATGACTTTGGGTGAAAAACTAAACGCCATTGCCTTACCTGTCGTGGTTCTGACAATGGTCGTTCTTGCGCACATGATGCGTATGACCCGAGCTGCCATTTTGAATGTCATGCAATCTGCCTATATTGAAACGGCTGAATTAAAAGGGCTTAATCCTTTTACGGTTATCAGAAAGCATGCTTTTCCTAATGCGATTGCTCCCATTGTCAACGTTGTCATGATCAATCTCGCCTATCTTGTTGTTGGTGTGGTGATTGTAGAGGTTATCTTTGTGTATCCTGGAATGGGACAGTATCTGGTTGACCACGTTTCCAAACGTGATGTGCCTGTTGTTCAGGCCTGTGCCCTGATTTTCGCCAGCGTTTATATCTCGCTGAATATCATTGCTGACATTGTATCAATCGTGGCTAACCCGCGCTTGAGACATCCGAAATAGGGGATAGGATAAATGAACTTTAAACGTATTCCCCTGAGTGCACTTGTCGGCATTATTGCGACAGGTTGTTTTCTCTTTGTTGCTATTTTCGCCCCCGTATTGGCGCCTTATGGTATGGCAGAGATTGTTGGTGATGTTTGGGAACCAGCTTCTGACCAATTCTTGCTTGGCACAGATAATGTTGGTCGCGACCTTCTTACGCGGATGATGTATGGTGCTCGTATCACGATCTTTATCGCGGGTGCTGCCACAATTTTTTCTTTTGTTACGGGATCTGTTCTTGGTTTCACTGCTGCGGTAACCGGTGGCTGGTTTGATATGGTCTTGTCGCGTTTTGTCGATCTATTGATGTCAATACCGACCCTGATTTTTGCGTTGGTCGTTCTATCTGTATTACCGGGCAACCTTGTGACATTGATTGTTGTTATGGGGGTTTTGGATAGTACACGTGTTTATCGACTTTCCCGCGCGGTTGCCGTTGATATTAACGTAATGGATTATGTGGAAGCAGCCCGTTTACGTGGTGAAGGAACGCGATGGATTATCTTTCGGGAAATCCTGCCTAACGCATTATCACCGTTGGTTGCTGAATTTGGCCTAAGATTTATCTTTGCTGTCCTTTTCCTTTCTTCCTTGTCATTCCTAGGACTTGGAATTCAACCACCTGAAGCTGATTGGGGCGGTATGGTGAAGGAGAATAAAGAGGGCATTATCTTTGGTATTCCAGCGGCGCTTATTCCTGCCTTTGCAATTGCTGTTCTGGCAATTTCTGTAAACCTTGTTGCGGATTGGATACTCAATAGAACGAGTGATCTAAAAGGAGGGCGCGGATAATGTCTGATAATCTTCTTGAGATTAAGAATCTCAAAATCGGTGCAACCGTATATCCTCCGGGCGAAAAGCCCCACGACATTACCATCGTTCATGATGTATCTCTAAACCTGAAAAAAGGTCAGGTTATGGGGTTAATCGGTGAAAGTGGTGCTGGTAAATCAACTATTGGCCTTTCTTCGATGAGTTACGGCCGTGGTGGGGTTGAAATTACAGGTGGCGAAGTTTTCGTCAATGGACGGGATATCCTGCAAATTCAGGCTCAAGGTTTAAGGCAACTTCGGGGGAGGGAAGTAACTTACGTTTCCCAGTCGGCCGCAGCTTCTTTTAATCCCGCAATGCGCTTGATGGATCAGGTAATTGAAACCACAATTTTGCATGGACTTTCAAACAAAGCACAGGCAGAAGAACGTGCGATTGAACTCTTCAGGTCGCTAGGACTTCCTGATCCGGAAAACATTGGTAATAGGTATCCGCACCAGGTTTCTGGCGGGCAATTACAACGCGTTATGACGGCAATGGCACTGTGCCCTAAGCCTGATTTGATCGTTTTTGATGAACCGACAACCGCACTTGATGTAACAACACAGATTGATGTCTTGGCGGCGATTAAAAAGGCGATCAGAGATACTGGTGTTGCTGCCCTGTACATTACCCATGATTTGGCTGTAGTGGCACAGGTTTCTGATGAAATTCTTGTTTTGCGTCACGGTAATATGGTTGAACATGGCACTGTTCAAGAAATCATTGAGGCGCCAAAAGAAGAATACACCCAGGAATTGGTGAAAGCTCATTCTATTACGCATGAAGAGAAAAAACCGACGGATAACCCAATTCTTCGTGTGGAGAATATCTCTGCGTCTTACTCTGGAGAAATTCAGGTTTTAAAAGATGTTTCTGTTGACATTCATCCGGGGCAAACATTGGCTGTCGTCGGTGAGTCCGGTTCTGGAAAATCGACGCTTGCACGGGTGATCACCGGGCTTTTACCGCCGAGTGACGGACGTATTATCTTTGACGGAAAAGAGTTAACACCAGCACTTCCTGATAGAAACATAGATGATCTTCGTGAACTTCAAATGATCTACCAGATGGCTGATGTGGCGATGAACCCACGTCAGACAGTTGGTCAGATTATTGGGCGCCCGCTTGAACTTTATTTCGGAATGAAGGGTGCTGAAAAACGTAAACGCGTTATTGAGCTGCTCGACGAAATCGAAATGGGCGAAAAGTTTATCGACCGTTATCCTGCGGAACTTTCCGGGGGGCAAAAGCAACGTGTTTGTATTGCGCGCTCATTGGCGGCGAAACCCAAGCTGATTATCTGTGATGAGGTTACATCCGCGCTTGATCCTTTGGTTGCAGATGGCATTTTAAAGCTTTTGCTTAATTTGCAAAAGATAGAGAATGTTGCCTATCTCTTTATTACCCATGATCTTGCAACGGTGAAATCAATATCTGATTCCATCGCTGTTATGTATCTTGGGGAGCTCGTGAGATACGGAACCAAATCCGAAGTTCTGTCTCCTCCGTTCGATGACTATACAGATCTTTTACTTTCCTCGGTTCCAGAAATGAAACTGGGATGGTTGGAAGAAGTCTTGGCGCATCGAAAAATGGAAAGTGCCGGCAATTAGTCGGCACTTATATCCACGGTCAATATTTCATACGTAGGCCAGTTATTAGTACTGTTTAGGGAGATTATCTCTTGGCTCTTAAAAATAAAGTGTTGTTGATCATCCTTGATGGTCAGCCTTGGAGAGATGCGCGTCGTTATATGGGTAACCTGGAAGGTTGGGTTCAATCCGGCGAGGCACGTGTTTGGAAAATGCGGGCAGTGTTACCATCAACATCTGCGTCTTGTTATGCGTCTATCCATACAGGCGTAACCCCGCAACAGCACCACGTAGTTTCCAATCAATCAATCTTCCGCGTAAAACAGGCCGATATTTTTAGCCAGGTTCGTGCTGCAGGCGGAAAAACAGGCGCTGTAACGCATTCGTTCTGGTCCGAATTCTTTAATCGCGCGCCGTTTGATATGGTACGTGATATTGAATATGACGAAGACGATGGTCCAATCAATCATGGTCGTTTTCATACCATGACGGGCTATGGGCACATAAATCAGATGACCCCATCAGACGCTGATTTGTTTGCGACGCTGACGATGCTAACAGAACGTCATAAGATTGACTATGGCATCTTGCATACCTGTACGCTTGATTCAATGGGGCACAGGTTTGGGCATGATTGCGGCGAGATGGATCAAGCCTGTTTTGCCATTGATGCAATGCTTGCGCATTTCCTGCCGCGTTGGATTGAAAATGGCTACGAAGTCATCGTGACGGCTGATCATGGTCAATCCGACCGTGGACACCACGGTGGGCGCGGTGAAGATCAACAAGACGTTGCACTGTACTGGTTTGGTGGCGGTAATGGCCCCAAAGAAGATATAGTTCTTGATCAGTTACAACTTGCCCCCACAATCCTTTCCAGAATGGGTGCTCCGATTGCGGATACAATGAAGGCAGAGCCTTTCTTGAAGTAAATCAGGTTACATTATCTGGCTTTATTTGTAACTGGGTGCGAAAGTTTTCATAAGGCCTTCGTATCCAGTTTTTTTGATGACTGCTTACATTTCCAGTTATAGCTTTTTGAGGTGCGATATGCCGACAAATTTTCAACCGCAAACAAATGTTACTCAACATGATGGTTTTTGCGTCTGGGAGAATATCTGGATACCGCTAAAGGATGGTCGACAATTATCGGCACGTATTTGGATGCCCGATTTGGTGCAGGGTGAAGAGGGGGGGATTACACCTGTTCCTGCGATCTTTGAGTATCTTCCCTATCGTAAGCGTGATGGTACTGCACAAAGGGACGAAAGCACTTATCCTGTTTTTGCCCGAGCAGGATACGCAGGCGTCCGTGTTGATATATCTGGTACTGGTGAATCTGACGGTGTTTTTGACGATGAATACTCTCCCCGTGAACTTTCTGATGGCGTAGAGGCAATTAACTGGATTGCAAGACAGACCTGGTGTAGCGGCAAGCTAGGTATGATGGGGATATCTTGGGGGGGCTTTAATGCTTTGCAAATTGCTGCCCTACGGCCCGAACCATTAAAGGCTGTCATATCGATCGGTTCTACCGTTGATCGTTATAATGCTGATATCCACTATAAAAGCGGCTGCCATTTGAATTCTAACCTGTCTTGGGCTGGTGTAATGCAATGTTATGCTAACCGTCCGCCTGATCCAGCCTTGGTTGGTGATAAATGGCGGGATATGTGGCTTGAACGCTTAGAGGGTGCAAATCTTATTCTGGATGAATGGTTATCGCATCAACGCTATGATGATTTCTGGAAACACGGCTCTATTGAACAGGATTATGATGCCTTGGAAATTCCAAGTTTGGTAATTTCTGGTTGGGCCGATGCTTATAAAAATGCGCCTCCAATTGCAGCAGAAAACATGCCGGGTCTTGCTAAAGCGATTAATGGTCCCTGGGTGCACAAGTATCCGCACTTTGCCTATCCGTACCCTAGATCAGATTTCCACCAAGAAGCTTTACGTTGGTGGGACCGCTGGCTTTGTGAAAAGCAGAATAATGTAGAAAGCTTACCAGCTTATCGTGCTTATATTTCTGAGAATGTCAGGCCTTCACGTTGGCGAGAACACGAAGAGGGGAGATGGGTGGCCGAAGATATCTGGCCGTCTGATAGTATCGTATCCCAAAGGTTATATTTGAACACTGATCACAGCCTCTCAAAGACCAGTCATGCTGAGGGACAGATATCTATTCGTTCTCCTGAAGATACGGGCATCGCGTGCGGCGAGGTCTTTGCGCTTAAACCAGATACAGAAACACCGGGTGATCAACGTATTGATGACGGGGGATCTTTGGTCTTTGAAACAGATGTTCTGAGTGACGCCATTGAGATCCTTGGCCAACCAACGTTATCTTTAGGCGTGGCAATTGATGCGCCACTCGGAAACCTGGCAGTTCGATTAATCGATGTTCATCCTGATGGTGTTTCTCATCGTGTGTGTTTCGGGGTTTTGAATCTGGCACATCGCCATAGTAATGAAACGCCAAAGGAAATGGTTCCGGGGCAAAGGGAAGATGTTACAGTTACCTTGGATCATATCGGTTATCGGTTTTTACCGGGACACAAAATTAGGATTTCAATTTCGACAGCCTATTGGCCTTTGATCATGCCGTCCCCGTATCATGTAACGGCCTCAATTTTTCTGGGTAAAAATACTGCTCTTTCACTGCCTGTCAGGGCAACAGGCAATCAAATGGTTGTCGATGATGAAATTCATATGCCTGAACCAGAAAATGCAAACCCGCTACCTCTATACAAAGAGATAACACCCTCTAAAACGGCCCGCAGGGTTGAAAAAGATCTTTCTGGTAACTTGACGCACTACATCACCGAAGACGACACAGGGACGACAGAAATCCCCGGCCATGCTTTACGCGTTCGGCACACAAATTTTGTAAAATGGTCCATAAGCCCAGATACTCCCTTGGGGGCACAAGCGCACTCACAATGGTGTTGCTATATGTCTCGTGATGATTGGTCTATCAAGTTGGAAACTGAAGTTTCAATGATTTTAAGAGCGGACAGTTTTGAAATTTCAGGGAAAATGCTTGCCTACGAAGAAGGGAATGAAATCTTTGGCCGCAGTTATCAAAAATCCATCCCAAGAGATCACATGTAAATTAGAATCAATCCTGTAACTTGAAGAATAGCTTGCAGTATAGTTTCATATGAAACTATACTCTTTCTGCACATAAATAATTTAAAGATCTGTAGGCATACAGAAATATAAAAGAGCAGGAAGGTTATAGGATGAAACGTACACTCATTGCGCTGACAACAGTTGCAAGTACTGCATTGACGGCTATTTTTTCAAATGCTGTCGGGGCAGAATTTGAATTAAAGCTTAGTCACTTTTTACCATCGTCTCATCCAACGCAAACCCAGTTTCTTGAACCTTGGGCAAAAGAGCTTGAAGAACGGAGTGAGGGTAAAGTCAAGGTAACGATCTTTCCTGCGGGATCTGCCTTTGGACATGTCGCAAAGCAATATGATCAAGTAAAAGCTGGTGTTGTCGATATTTCTCATGGTCTCACGGGCTTTCCACGTGGTCGGTTGCCACGTACTTTGATTATGGATTTACCCTTTCTGACAAAGTCTTCTGATGCGGCATCCCGTACGTTATGGGATTTGTATCCAACCTATCTTGCCGAAGAATACAAAGGCCTAAAGGTTTTAGCCTTACATGCTCATAACCCCGGCCTTATTCATACAAGAGGCAAGCAAGTCAAAACCATGGATGATCTTGCAGGGCTTCGGGTGCGTGCCCCTTCCGCGGCGACATCTATGATGCTTAAACAATTGGGGGCAACACCCATTGGACTTCCACCCACCCAGGTTTATGAAAATCTGCAAAAAGGCGTGATTGACGGTACGATCTTTCCCTATGACGGCGTTCATGGGTTTAAGCTTGCCGAGGTTTTGGATTACCATCTTGATGCCAAGGCTTATACAACAAGCTTTTATTTCATTATGAACGAGAAAAAGTATAACGCGTTCCCGGAAGAGATCAGAGCCATTATTGATGACATGTCCGGTGCATCCCTTGTCGCGAAGTTTGGTCCTTGGTGGAATAATTGGGATAAACCTGGGTTAGAGGATATTAAGAAAAAAGGAAACCCAGTCGTTGTCCTTGATGACAGCCAAAGGGATGAATGGCGTCGTGCTTTGGAACCTACCACAGCCAATTATCTAAAAAGCTTGGAAGAGGCTGGTGTGGAGAATGCACAAGAAATTTACGATGCTGCGGTAAAATCCATCGCAAAATACGAGCAATAATTATTCTTGAAATGGTCGTTCTAACGATTGATTAGGACGACTATTTTTTATCATCATAGAACTGTTCGTGTGAAGCATGATTTTTGTTATATCAAAATATTTCAACCAATTAGTTAAATACGTTGCTTGGATAGGTGTCCTGTTTTTGTTGGGCGCTATGCTTATTACAACGACAGATGTTGTTTTGAGAAAGATAGATAATGCTGGAATCTATGGTACGATTGATCTGGTTCAATTGATGATTATCTCGGCCGCATATCTTTCAATTCCCTATGCCTTTTTGAAAAAAAGCCACGTTGCTGTGGCTATTCTTTCTGTACGGCTGCCAGAAAAAGGAGCTATTTTCTGTCAAGCTTTAGGGATGTTATTTTGCGCTGCATTTATGAGTGCAATAGCGTGGTTTGGTTTTTTACAAGCTGAACAGCAGCATCAGTATGGCGATATCTCTATCACCCTCGGCTTGCCGATGATTTATTACTGGATACCGCTTTTGCTTGGCGCAACCTTGTCAGGCGTAGTTTCTATCGGCCTATTAATCAACAGCCTTATTAAGATGTTTGGTCTTGAGCAAGATCCATCAAATGAAAATCGGGTTAAGAGCTAATGGATAACACAACAATTGGCCTTATCGCCTTCGCTGTTCTTTTCGGTTTAATCGCCATCAGGGTACCGATTGCCATAGCTATGGGTATTGTTGGTATGGTCGGTGGCTTGATCATAAACGGTTTTGATTCCGTGGCCTTTATTATGGGATCGGTTCCA
The DNA here is from genome assembly GCF_937128705.1 of uncultured Kiloniella sp. GTDB lineage: Bacteria > Pseudomonadota > Alphaproteobacteria > Kiloniellales > Kiloniellaceae > Kiloniella. The sequence goes on from NZ_CAKZMP010000022.1 coordinate 21,904, forward strand.
TTCGAATCAATCTTTCCTTATTCGTTATCTGTCATTCCGCTATTCATCTTGATGGGCGTCTTTTCGTCCAAAGCCGGCCTCTCCAGAGCGCTCTATGATGCGGCACACGCTTTTATCGGGCACTATAAGGGCGGGTTAGCAATGGCGACGGTTGGCGCTTGCGCTGCATTCGGTGCCATATGTGGTTCATCCCTGGCAACAGCCGCGACAATGTGCCGTGTCGCTATGCCAGAAATGCGCCGCCGGAATTATGATGATGGCTTGGCGAGTGCGACAATTGCAGCTGGGGGAACACTTGGGGTCTTAATCCCTCCTAGCGTAATTATGGTTATCTATGCCATTTTGACTGAACAGTCGATCGGTCGTCTTTTTGCCGCGGCCCTAATTCCCGGGTTGCTTGCCACGATACTTTATATGCTTGCTGTACGCATAAAAACGGCCAGAAATCCTGACTTAGCCCCGGCAGATACACCTGTTGATTGGTCTGGACGCATTATTGCTATGCTAAATGTTTGGCCTGTTATTCTGTTGTTTACCGTTGTTATTGGCGGCATTTATGCAGGGTGGTTCTCGCCAACAGAAGCTGCTGCAATTGGGGCAATTGGGGCTTTTATTCTTGCACTTCTAAAAAGAAAAATGGATCGACACACATTCATTGAATGTCTTGAAGAAACGGCGAGTTCAACAGGTATGATCTTTATGATCCTCATTGGAACCGCGGTATTCAATTACTTTGTCGAGACAACAGGACTACCGCAAGCTTTGGTCGCTTACGTAGGTGAACTAGGATGGAATGAATATACAATTCTGATCTTTTTGATCATTTTCTATGTCATTCTAGGATGTTTTATGGATGCGTTATCAATGATCTTGCTGACGCTACCCTTTATTTATCCTTTGATTACCAACATGGGTTTTGATCCGATTTGGTTCGGTGTGATTATGGTTTCCGTTGTAGAGGTTGGTTTAATTACACCACCTGTGGGAATGAACTTGTTTATTATCATGGCCGGGACACCGGGATTGAAATTGCAAACCATTAGCCGAGGCGTAGTTGCATTTTTGATGGCGGATGTTGTGCGGCTGGCTCTTTTGATCCTTTTCCCGGCACTATCCCTTTGGCTTCCTGCTTTGTTGATGGATTAGCACAGGGAATATCAATTTGTTGAAGACGCAAAAAACAAGTAACTCAATTCATAAAAACGTGGCGAATAAGACGAAATGACAGATCAAAAAATAACGAACCCATATCATGAAGTTTTAGATTTAAAAGACTTCTTTCCTTATAAAGTCCGTGTTTTTTACCGCTCAGTAAGTCAATCTGTTGCCGAGGTTTATACAAAGTCAAAAGGACTGACGGTTTATCAATGGCGCGTAATGGTTGTTTTGGGAAATAGCCAACCACTTTCTGCCAGCGAAGTAGTCGACTATTCTAGTTTGGATAAGGTTCAGGTTAGCAGAGCAATTAAGGGGCTACTGGAAAGAGAATTCATAGAACGTCATGTGGATGACCTTGATAAACGTAAGGTGAATTTACTTTTGACCGAGCAGGGTAATGATACGCTCCAGGAACTTATCCCGCTTGTCCTAAAACGTGAGCAGGAAATCCTTAATGGTCTGAGTGACGTTGAAAAAGAAACGCTAGAGAACCTTATGGCCCGTGTGTTGAAAAACGCAGATAAATGCTTCGGCGCAGATAAATTGGTCGAGGATATCTAATTTATGAAGCTCTATAGCTATTGGAGATCAACGGCGGCTTACCGTGTTCGAATTGCTTTAAACCTCAAAAAAGTTGAATACGACATGATCCCTGTTCACCTTGTTAAAAACGGCGGTGAACAGTTGGGTAATAAATACAAAGAAATAAATCCCCAAAAACTCGTCCCAGCTTTGGAAACAAAAGAAAACGAGATACTAACGCAGTCGATGGCAATCATCGAGTATCTGGATGAAACTCTACCCCAGCATAAGTTATTACCAGATAATGCCGCGGATAGAGCGTTTATAAGAAGTTTATCCCAACTGGTCTGTTGCGACATTCACCCGATAAATAATTTACGGGTTCTAAAGTATTTAGCAGGGGAAATGTTACTTTCTCAAGATCAGAAATCCACTTGGTATGCGCATTGGGTTCTAGAGGGATTATCAGCGTTTGAGCAACGTTTGAAAACACGTCAGTCAGAGGGGCGATATTGTTTTGGCTCTGAACCGGGGATGGCTGATTGCTGCCTGATTTCGCAACTTTATAATGCGCATCGTTTTGATATACCCGTTACTGATTTTCCTGAAATAAGAAGAATTGAAGAACACTGTCTCAAACTAGAAGCCTTCGATAAAGCCCGTCCAGAAAACCAGATGGATGCAGAATGCGCATAAAAATAAGCAAAAGACTGTTATCAAAACTAAAAGGGCGCTGATTATAAAATCAAGCGCCCTTTATTTTTTTGACGATAAGAGTTTAGTCTGTTTTTAGCACGCCGCGATTAACCTGATCGCGTTCGATTGATTCAAACAGGGCTTTGAAGTTACCTTCGCCAAATCCGTCATCACCTTTACGCTGAATAATTTCGATAAAAGCAGGGCCGATCACGCATTTCGTAAAGATTTGAAGCAAAAGACGTGGATCGCCAGTTTCAGTTGCGCCATCCAATAGGATACCGAGTTTTTTAAGCTTTTCCGGGTCTTCGCCATGACCGGGGAGGCGTTCATCCAACATTTCATAATAGGTCTCTGGCGGGGCATCCATAAACTCAACACCATTGGCGCGCATATCTGATATTGTTTTATAAATATCCGGTGTTGTTAATGCGATATGCTGAATACCTTCGCCATTAAACTTCATCAGATATTCTTCAATCTGACCTTTGCCTGCGGAAGATTCTTCGTTCAGCGGAATACGAATTTTACCATCAGGTGCCGTCATCGCTTTCGATGTTAAGCCTGTGTACTCGCCCTTAATATCAAAGAAACGAATTTCTTTGAAGTTGAAGAACTTCTCATAAAACTCTGCCCAATAGGCCATGCGACCACGATATACATTATGGGTAAGGTGATCGATGATATCCATGCCATAGCCAACAGGATTTTTCTCAACACCCGGTAAGTACTCAAAATCAATATCGTAAATACTGGACCCATCTTCGTATCGATCAATTAAATAGA
>NZ_CAKZMP010000023.1 GCF_937128705.1 uncultured Kiloniella sp.
GCGGTATCAAAGGAAAGCCAGATGACAATTGCGAGCGCAATCATGGTCATGCCACCGAACCCAAATGACAAGGCCATTGCAATTGATGGACGCCAGTGTTTTTTGACAGCACAATCTATGGGGACAGAGATCTCGTTTGGAATGGGCTTGTTAGTCGTATCTACCAAATTTAAAGTTCCGATTACTCTGTAACGAGTTTGATTTTTTGTCCGCGAGCAAGCTGACTGTTTTTATTTAATCCATTCAGGACAAGTAACCGTTCCAGTTTGTAATCTGCAAAAGGCATTTTTCTGGCCAAGCTTGTTAGCGTATCACCAGAACGCACGGTGTGGATTTTGAGTCTGTAGGGCTTTAGCTTCGTGACTTCGGCACTGGATAGTTTCTTAAATGAATATGTGGTGCGTCTAAAGTCTTCTGAAAAGCGATTTGTTTGGCTGGGATCCGTCCTGAAGGTCAAGCGGTATACTTTATTGCCAGAAAACCGAATTGCGATTAGCCGATAATCTTTTTTTCCGCTTTTCGTATTAATTTGTGTGGCGCGGCCAGTCACGGCTTCCATGCCGTTAATGGTAATTTTTTCTACATCTTGGAGACGAACATTTTTTGCCCAAACATTTGTTAGATAATTTTTCAGGCTACCGCTGACGTCCCCTTTTGCACCATCAAAAATGACCAGTGAGTCTTCAGGGCCAACAGCAGCAACTTGTGTTTTGCTGTTGATTAGGCGAAAGCCGTCAGGCGCGGTAAAGGTAAGCTTGAGTTCTGGGTGTGAGAACCTTTGCCCACGAATATACCCTTGTGAAGGATCATCCCCATAGAGCATGCCATCAATTTTTTTGAGATAAACATCCCGCCCGACAATGGGGTTGTTGACGGTTTTTGTTCCCGCCTGTTGAATCGCGCGTTGAATACGATCAGCCGTTCTGGGGTGGGTTTGCATGATGTTGAACTGATCTGCGCGTCCTGGGTTTCCCGCGATTTCAGCATCCAGACGACTACTGGATTGTAGTTGAGTGAGAAAGTCACCCATGCCGTTGGGGTCAAATCCACCGCGGGAGAGGTAACGTACTCCCAAAAGATCTGCTTCAAATTCCTGATCCCGAGAGAAGCTTTGAACCGCGACAGCTCCAGCTGTGCCCACAGCTTGAGCGGCTTGTCCGCTGCCTGTTAAAATACCAACACCAGCGGCAAGAATATTTGCAGTTAAAGTTGAACCGTATCTTTCAGCGGAGTGTTTTGCAGTAACGTGACCGATTTCGTGTGCGATCACACCGGCGATTTCTGCTTCATCATTTGCCAGAGCCAACAAGCCGCGCGTGGTATAGACGTACCCACCCGGTAAGGCAAAAGCGTTGACCACCGGGCTGTCCAAAAGGGTAAAGGTGAATTTTTGGTCCGGCGTCTCAGATGTTTTGGCAAGGAAGTTTCCAAGGCTGCTGATATACTTTGTCAGCGCGGGGTCTTCGTCGTAGGTACCGCCAAATTCTTTGACGATTTTTACATGCTCTGTTGCCCCCAACTTTTGTTCCTGCGCAGGCGATAAACCACCATTAAAAAACGTGCGTCCTGTGGCTTCTGATGTTGAGCAGCCAGATAGCAATGGCCCGGCTGAAAGAAGTGCGAGGGCCAGTAGAGGGGTTCTTAAACGGAAAAGAGTTGTCATCGTCATGAGTTCGTGCTGTTTCTTCAAATTATACCGTTGAGTCCTTTATGATGAATTTATAAAGGAATTATGTCTTTTCTTCGACTTCTAAACCGCATTCTTTCCAGGCTTTAAAGCCGCCTGCCATATGACTTACTCTGGGAACCCCCATATCTTGCAGGGTTTTGGCTGCAAGGGCCGATCGTGAACCCAAGGCACAATGCAAAATAAAATGATGATCTGGTGACAGGGCTGGCTTGTAATAAGGGCTGTCAGGGGCAATCCAAAATTCAAGCATGCCACGGGGACAGTGATAGCTTCCGGGGATAATGCCTTCGCGCTTGAGCTCCCGTATGTCCCTGATATCAATCAGAATAACATCATCCTGTGCCAGCAACCCCTTTATTTCTTTAGGGGAGTATTCTGTTATCTCTGTACTTGCCGCGTCGAGCAATTTTTGCACGCTCACTTCTGTTGTCGTTGTTTCTTGGCCAATATTTTCTGTGGCAGTTGTATTCTCAGTTTTATTATTTGGGGTGTTATGGGGCATTTTTATCTGATCCCGAAGATGTATTTGATCAAAAATTATTCTATTGATAAGTATTCTAGCTGTTCTGGTGTGTAGACAGATATCATAGGGCCGTTTTCCCAGAACAGCCAGCCCCGTATTCGTATCTTGTGACCGACTGTTTGCAACAGGTCTTTGCCTTTGTTGGCAAAAGCTGCTCGATGGTTCTTTTCCAATTTTATCGTGAAATCTGTCCGCCAATCTTCACCAAAGTTCAGATAGATCGTGCCGCGGACTTCTGCTGTTTTCTTGATCGTACCTTCGATAATTTGAAAACGATCTGTTTTGTCGTTGAGGTTGTCCGTTTGCAAAATCTGAAATGCCTTTAGACGCCATAGTCCTTTTTGGCTTTGCCGGGCCATATTTTCGAGAGGAAGCATTATTGTTAAATCGGTAGGACGTGCTGTTGTCGTGATTATTCTGCCGAGCCCCTGTTCCAATATTTCTTTTTGTACCCAAGTGCCTTCGTTGTTTTTGATCTGTGCTAATAATCGATCATCTCTATCGAAATATTGGGGAGTGTCGGAGATATAAATTATCTGGTTGAGGAGGGTTGTTTCCAGATAATGTGATAGTCGCTCAACAAGGGAGCAAACGACCTTTAGGCGATCACAGTCTTGTTGAGTTGGCAATAGCAAGCCGGCAAGCTTTATGGTCGTACCATCAGCAAGAATTAGCTGGTGATCGGCTGTTATTTCCATGACCTGGACTGGTTTGTCGAAGGTTGGCTCCAAGTAAGCTGGGGCTTGTTGTGCAGACACGAACTCGCCGAAGGAAAGCCAGCTGTAATGAAACAGAAAGAAGAATAAAAATCGACTGATGAAAGCTTTTAATCTGCGCATAGTCTCGTCATAGTAGGGTAATAAAAGCATTTCAACCCTTAATAGTATTTCGAGACGTATTATGAACCCAAAAGATCTGTATCCTGAAATCGAACCTTATGACATGGGCTTTCTTTCTGTGGGGGATGGGCACGAGATTTATTGGGAAGTTTCCGGTAATCCAGAGGGCAAGCCCGTGTTGTTCGTTCATGGCGGACCGGGGGCGGGCACTGGGGCGGCGCACCGTCGCTTCTTTGATCCTGCGCATTATTGTATTGTGTTGTTCGACCAACGTGGCTGTGGGAAGTCCCTGCCGCTGGGATCGCTTGAAAATAATGATACGCCTCATCTTATTGCGGATATGGAGCTTCTACGTCAAAAGCTGACCATTGAAAGCTGGATCGTGTTTGGGGGGTCGTGGGGATCAACACTGTCATTGGCCTATGCACAGGCTCATCCCGAGCGCACGGACGCATTGGTCGTGCGGGGCATTTTCCTGTCCCGCCCCAAAGAACTGGAATGGTATTTGAGCGAAAAGGGTGTCGGGTCGATTTTTCCAGAAGCTTATGAGAACTTTATCTCTCTTTTAAGTGAAGAAGAGCGCGCTGATGTTCTTGGGTCATACTACAAGCGCCTGATAGATCCGGATCCGTCGATCCATTTGCCCGCCGCCAAGTCATGGAGCAGCTACGAAGCTAGCTGCGTAACACTTTTGCCGAACGCGGATATTATCAAAGCATCTCTGGATGATCAGCGGGCACTCCCCGTTGGCCGATTGATCGCGCACTATTTTGTGAATGGATGCTTTTTACCCAAAGGCGGATTGCTGGGCGGGATAGATCGCATCAGAAATATTCCTGCGGTTATTGTCCATGGCCGTTATGACATCGTCTGTCCGGCATCAACGGCTTATGATCTGCACAAAGCCTGGCCCGAAGCCGAGTTCAAATTTGTCGATGATGCGGGACATTCTGCTTTTGAACCGGGGATAGCCAAAGCACTGGTTGAAGCGATGGATAAATTCCGCAACCTTGTTTGATTTATAAATCGTCGGTATTTGAAAGTTGTATTGTGTAGCCAGCACCCCTTGGCAGAAAAGAAACTGTCAACTATACAGATACCCAGTGGTCCCGTAGCTCAGCAGGATAGAGCATCAGATTCCTAATCTGAGGGTCACGCGTTCGAATCGCGTCGGGATCACCATACATAAAGAATCGATTGTAGGGCGTCAAAGAAGCTGTCATCGAAATCGATGCTAAGTTATTGATTTTGTGTGAGCGGCAGACTCATAAGTTGTCATTTGATCAATAATGCCTGATTTTCCCTAACTCGAATTAGACCGTCGTTCTCAGAGGCCTCAGGTTCGAATGTTGTCGGGTACGCTGTTCATTTCAATGAGACACCAAAGTATCTCCCTCAACTCTCTAAGGCCTGGCAATCCATCAGCAACCTGTTTGTAAATGAAGGACGACTTGCCTCTAATTTGGTTGAGTAAATTCATAAATTTTCCCTTTATATTGTCGTTAGGCGGCAGCTTTATTGCGAGGGATCGGTTGGCATGTTAACGACAAGCTAGTTAAACAACTTTGGCGGTGTGAAGGGGGAAAAGTACCATTTAAACAAGCAAGGAATGAAATGTCCACAGAGCGTACTGGGTTGTCGTTCTCCGGCTCTCAAAACGATCATTCTGATGGAACTCTGATCAATCATGTTTTAACATCCAAATCGGACCACTCAAGTGGTGCTGATAAGAAGAGATA
>NZ_CAKZMP010000024.1 GCF_937128705.1 uncultured Kiloniella sp.
AAAGTACGTGAAGCAAGACCTCATACTATCCCGGAAGACGAGCTGGCCGCACATAGCGCGATGCTAGAGCTTTTAAGTGATCCGATTTGGAAAAAATAGCCCGTCTGGAAGATAGAAAACTTCATAAAATTTTGCGAATTAAAAAAAGGGTAGCCGCAGCCACCCTTTCTTAAACGTATGTCAGAAGACTTTAAGCGTCTGCTGTTGTTTCGTCTTTTGCCATTTCAGCGTTTGCTTCGGCAGCAGCAGCTTCGCTTTTGCGTTGCATGAACATCTGATGGAAATCAATCGGGTTCATGATCAATGGTGGGAAACCACCGTCTCTTGTAATATCAGCAACGATGTTGCGCGCAAACGGGAAGAGATAACGTGGTGATTCGACCATCAACAATAGTTCAACGATCTGTGCTTCAAGACCTTCGGCAAGGGTAACAACCCCACCGTAATCAAGCTCAATCATGAAAGCTGTCTTGTCGTCGATTGTTGCTGAACCGCGAATGTTCAGAACAACTTCGTATGCTGTATCGGAAAGTTGTGTCGGGGTGACATCAACATTAATGTCCAGCTGTGGTGCCTTTTCTGACATCATTGGGTAGATCATCGGTGAATGTGGATTTTCGAATGATAAATCCTTGATGAACTGCATTTTGATAACCAGCGGCTGTTGCTGGGCGGTTGTTTCTTCAGCCATAAAAAGCTCCCTAAATGTTTGCCTGATTGGCTAGCATGCTTTGAAGGTCTGAACAACCAAGGATTAGGCCAGATACTAAAAATTCATATTCAATTGTGCTCTAGAATAGGGATAAAGTGGCGTGTTATGTGGATATGTTAGTAATTGGTGATTTTTAAGTACTCTATGAATCACAGGTTTTTGAACTATCGTTTTCGTTATGGGATCTACATATCTGTAGCGTTAACGTAATGACAGAAACTTGGTTCACCATGAGTACGCCAACTGACTAAACATAGCCCGCGACTATGTCTGAGCTAACCGAGTTAGCCTTATTCTACGCTAACTACAATGGTATCAATCGAGAGAGATTGAAGGTCTATATTGAGGATAGCACCATTATTTACTTCTTGGCCGGTTAAGCCACGAATAAATGCCCAATGGCTGACAACAAGTGTTTTTGACCAGTCCTCAAGTGTAAGCATTTTTTGTTGAAACTCCTGACCTCTCACTTTTACCTGATGTTCCGTTTCATTTAAATCCGGCCACCAGTATTCTGATAGATGTTCAAAGTCTAGATGTGGCCATTCCTGAGATAGCTTTGATGATGGAGATCCAATATCACAGGAAAAAAAGGCGTGTTCGCGGACGAGTGCTTCAATCTGAACAGGTAAGTTTAGAATATTACTGACAATTTCGGCAGTTTGAAGGGTTCTTGTATAGGGGCTTGCCAAAATTTTGGTTATACCTTTGTCTTTTAAATGTTGGGCAGCAGCATGAATTTGTGACCGACCTTCATCAGTTAATTCCGGGTCCGGAATGTTTGGGTCAACGCGCGTTTTTGCATAGGTTACATTAAACTCGGATTGTCCGTGCCTGAGAAGGTACATTTTTACCCCGTTTATTAGATCTGACGCTTTATAGATCTGGTAAAAGACGAGTGCGATAACCAGCTACAAGGGGCGAGAATATACAGAGATTAAAATCTTGAAAACCAAATAGCACTATTTAATCAAATAGCGCTGCTGGTATTTCTGGGTTTAATGAAGCAAAGAGCATATCAAAGGGTATAATTATTCATGCTTATTAAAACACCTATCTGTGACTTTGGCTGGTCTGCGCCTGATTTTAAATTACCTGATCTGGATGGTAAGCTAACCGGACTTGATGATGTAAGGGGCCCAAATGGCACGTTAATCGCGTTTATCTGTAATCACTGTCCCTATGTAAAAGCGATAATTGGTGATTTGGTGAGTGATGCCAAAAAGCTTCAAGACGCGGGTATTGGGGTCGCGATGATTATGTCTAATGATTATCGGAATTATCCGGCTGATTCACCGGATAATATGAAAAAATTCAGTCGAGACAACGATTTTAGTTTTCCATATCTTTTGGATGAAAGTCAGAATGTTGCGCGGGCCTATGATGCTGTGTGTACACCTGATTTTTTCGGTTTTGATGCCAAGGATGGTTTGCAATATCGGGGTCGTTTGAATGCCTCAACTGCCCAGATAGTTGCAAATGCAAGACCAGAGCTTCTGGAAGCCATGCTTGGCGTTGTCGAACATGGCCAAGGGCCTAGAGAACAGATTGCTTCTATGGGGTGTTCTATAAAGTGGCGATAATCGCGATAAGGATAAGGGATTGTTCAATTAGTTCAGACGATCTTTATCGCTTTCGGTGACGTCTTGATAATCACCATCAATTACGGTGTCGTCATTTTTGTTCCAGGACCCAGCTTTGCCAAAGGGGGATTTGCCGTTGGAATTATCTGAATGTGAGTGGTTAGAAAAACCTTGGTCCCGGAAGTTTTGATTTTGGAAACCTTGGCTTTGGAATCTTGAACTTTGTAATCCATGAGAGATTCTTTTGCCCAATGTATTTCGAAGTAACTCTCGTACAGGAGGGATAAGAAGGGCAAAGCCAATGCTATCAGTAACAAATCCGGGGGTAAGTAAAAGTGCCCCTGCGGCTAAAAGACATAGCCCATCGAAGAGTTCTTTTGCGGGCACAGCACCCTGATTAAGTTGTTTTTGGGCATTCATTATCGTTGCTATACCTTGGTGGCGTAGCATTGCAGTACCTATGACAGCAGTGAGAATGATTAAACCAATCGTGCTCCAGAGGCCGATTTGATCACCAACTTGAATCAAAACTGAGATTTCCAACAGTGGAATACCGATAAAAAGAATAAGGAAAACAATTCCCATACTTGCTCTTTCTTAAGCACTTGCCTATTTAATCTATATTAAGTGATTATGAATATAGTGATTAATGTCGTTTCTCACTAGTAGCTGATCGATATTTATTGAATCAAATCATACATGGGTAACAACTTGCCTTTTTTCGATATCATTCTTCTTGCTGCAGTAGCAGTTTTCCTCGTCCTCAGACTTCGCAGTACGCTTGGTAAGCGCACAGGCTTTGATGATAAGCCCGATCACGACCCTTTTCAGGATCGTGCTGAAAACGACAATGTCGTTAATTTACCTAATCGCGAAGATCGACATAGTGACGATTCACAGTTTTTGGATTCTAACGAAACGCCAAATAAAGAAATCCGTACGGGTTCTCTGCATAGTGGAAAAGTTGCAGTAGATGTTCTGCCGTCTGACTCTGCACTAGCAGAAGGACTTTCTGATATTCAGATGTCAGATCGGTCTTTTGACCCTGCTGAATTTGTCCAGGGTGCCGGATCGGCGTTCGAAATGATCATTGGGTCTTTTGCTGATGGGGATAAAAGAACTCTTCGTAATCTTTTAGATGATGACGTCTATCACGACTTCAAATCAGCTATTGATGAGCGTGAATCTCTGAAACAAACGCATGAAACCGTTATGATTGGCATTAATGATGTGGATATCATTGAAGCAGAGATGTCTGGGCGTCATGCTGTTGTTACCGTCAAGTTTGTATCGGAACAGGTTAATGTGACCCGTGATAAAGATGGTAATACTGTTTCTGGAGATCCAAATCACGTTTCCAAGGTTACCGATATCTGGACCTTTACCCGCGATACAAGAAGTAAAGACCCAAATTGGTTACTGGTGGAAACGCGTAGTCCCAATTAAGCTTTTACACAGGTTTAATCTTTGACGACAGGCTACCAATAAATGCTATTTGGTAGCCATGGGGGTGGCTTTGCAGGTTTTTTTGCGGTTTGTTTCGATTAAAAGACAGCGGTTTCTCAGAAAATTATTGCTGATTTCTTTACCCTTTGTGGTGTTTTCCTTATCCAGTTGTGATCAGGCCGCGAAACCCCCTGCCCCAAGCACAAAAGTTGAAGAAAACCTGACGCTAAGTCCTGTCGGATACGAAGCCCTGCCCGGCTGGCATGATGATGAATTGGCCAAAGCCTATCCGGCGTTGGAACGAAGCTGTGCCCGATATCAAAAATGGCCTGATACGAAAAAAGTAGGGCCAGAGGGTATTGCTGGCAAAGCTGCAGACTGGAAAGTTTTGTGTGATGACCTGCAGCTTTTTATGTCCAACTCGGATAATCACAGCGATTTTGGTGTTTGGCTCGAAGAAAATCTGACGCCGTATCATGTTAAGAATAACGCAGAGCCGGAAGGTCTTTTCACTGGCTACTACGAAGCCGAGCTAAACGGATCTTTTTCCAAAGACGAGATTTATAAATATCCCCTTTATGATGTCCCATCCGATCTTGTTTCTGTGCGCTTAAGCGATTTTGATAAAGAACTCAAAGGGACGACACTGGTAGGAAAAGTCGAAGGTAATCGACTAGTTCCTTACCATAACCGTACCGAGATTGATGACGGCGCCCTCAGCGGCAAAGGTCTGGAAGTGATCTGGTCCGATGATCCTGTGGATGTGTTTTTCCTTCATGTACAGGGGTCCGGTTTGGTAAAATTGCCGGATGGTCAGGTTGTTCGCGTTGGCTATGCAGGCAACAACGGGCATAAATTCTATGCCATCGGGCGTGCTTTAATTGACGAGAAGATCATCCCGCGTGATCAGATGTCGATGCAGTCCATTAGAACGTGGCTCAGGGAAAACCCTGAAAAAGCCAATGAGCTTATGCAGCGGAATAACAGGTTTATTTTCTTTCGGAAGATAGAGGGTGACGGACCTATTGGTGCAATGGGGGTTCCCTTGACCCCTGAACGTTCCCTTGCGGTTGATCCCCGTCATATGCCCCTTGGTGTTCCCCTGTGGCTGGATACAACATGGCCTGGGACGCAGAAGCCATTGCAGAGGCTTATGGTTGCCCAAGATACGGGCAGTGCAATTCGTGGCCCTGTAAGGGGGGATTTCTTTTGGGGGCCGGGGGAACCTGCTTTGGCTCAAGCTGGTAAAATGAAACAAAAAGGACAGTATTACCTGTTGCTACCAAAGACAGTTTTACCAAAAAATATTTCGCCTTAACGATTCTGGGCAGAACAAGTGAGCAGCTAGGGTGAAGTACTGTTTTTGGACGGAATAATAGAGAAGAGACTTGCAATTTTCAGGTAACTTGATTACCTCCGCATCAGTTGCGCGGACCTGACAGTATGATTGGCGCAAGAAGAGATAACTGAGTCTCCCTATTATTCTGGTGATACTGCGTGGCCAAAAAAGATAAAAAAATATCTTCTAAAACGAAAGATTCTGATCTCTGGCGTTCTGTCTCTACAACAGTTAAGCCTCTGGAGAACAGGGATTATTTTGTCTTTGGCCGGGCTTTGCCTCAGCCGAAATTTGACCCGGATCATATAGAAGCCGATATTCCAAATCTGAAAGAAGATCTGCCGTTTAAGTCTTATCGCAGTGCTCCTGTGGCTCCTCGACCAAGTAAGAAAAAACAAAGTCCGGGACCATTGAGCCATGGACAGGTCGAAAATATGGATCGACGACAGGCTGAGCGCTTTATTAAGGGTAAGCTTCCTATGGACGCGGTGCTTGACCTACATGGCCAAACACAGGCACAGGCGCAAACTTCTTTGGAGCGTTTTATCAGGGATTGCCGTGCACGAGATCTCCGTAATGTGATTGTGATCACGGGTAAGGGATCGGGGCCACAGTCACAGGGTGTTTTGAAATCCATGGTGCCCTATTGGTTGAATGAAGAGCCAAATCGCAGCGTTATTTTAGCCTTTAGCCATGCCAAACATTACCATGGTGGCAGTGGGGCTTTATATGTTCTCTTGAAAAGACGGCGAGAAAGTTAGAGACTGCTTGCTCGATACATCGCTGTAATTGCTATATAAAGTTTTTATGACACCCTTTGGACACAAGTTGCGCGAAATTCGCGCAGAACGTAAAATTACCCTCAAGGATATGGCAAAAGGTCTTGGGGTCTCGTCCGCGTATCTGTCGTCCATTGAACACGGACACCGAGGGCAGCCAAGCCGTCGTTTTGTGCATAGGGTCTGTCAGTATCTCAATATTATTTGGGATGATGCGGAAGAGCTGGAAGAACTGGCCATAAGATCTGACCCCAAGGTGTCTGTTAATACCGCAGGGTTATCGCCAAAAGCCACTTACTTTGCGAATTGCCTCGCCGAAAAAATATCGACGCTGGATGATCAACAAATCGAAGCCATGATGAAAGTTATGCGAGAAGAGTTTGATGACAATTTGGACTCTTCTTCTGAATAGTGGACTTCCAGATTTAATATGGGCACTTTCATCTTCAGGGTTTGAAAGGCATCAGGGTTTAAAAAAAAGGCGCTTTCAAGCGCCTTTTACTGTGATTAAATCTTTTAGGTTTAAAATATTAGCCTCTATTCCGAGACTTCCCGTTTGGGCAGCTTCCAGTTTGGGCGTGGGAAGTGGCAGGTATAACCATTGGGTACATTTTCAAGATAGTCTTGATGCTCGGCCTCTGCTTCCCAGAAATCACCTGCAGATTTTATCTCGGTTACGACCTTGCCGGGCCATAAGCCGCTGGCATCGACATCGGCAATGGTATCTATGGCGATTTGTCGTTGGTCTTCGTTGGTATAATAAATGGCAGAACGATAAGATGCGCCACGATCATTCCCTTGCTGATTAGGCGTGGAAGGATCATGGATTTGGAAAAAAAATTCCAGAAGCTGTCGATAGGAAATTTGTGCTGGATCATATAAAATTTCAATACCCTCAGCATGGGTGCCGTGATTGCGGTAAGTTGCATTTTCAACATCGCCACCCGTATAGCCGACCCGGGTTTTCTCTACGCCGGGAAGCTTTCTGATCAAATCCTGCATGCCCCAAAAACAGCCGCCGGCTAGTATGGCTTTTTCAGTCATTTATACGTCCTCTACTTGATCTAGATATTCACTATAACCTTCTGCTTCCATGTCGCTTTTGGCAATGAATTTCAGTGAAGCAGAATTAATACAATACCTGAGGCCACCTTTGTCGGTTGGCCCGTCGGTGAAAACATGGCCCAAATGGCTATCACCGTGCTTAGACCTTACCTCGACGCGCTCCATTCCATGGGTACTATCCCTGAGTTCAGCAACGTGTGCAGGTACAATTGGTTTGGTAAAACTTGGCCATCCACAGTGGCTTTCATACTTATCAGATGAAGCAAACAGGGGTTCGCCAGAAACGATATCCACATAGATACCAACATCTTTGTTTTCGAGATATTCGCCAGTATAGGGACGCTCCGTCCCATTTTCCTGTGTCACCCTGTATTGTTCGGGGGTCAGCTGTGCAATCGCTTCTTTATTTTTTTTATAGGTCTTCATGCCAACAAGATCCTTTTATCATCGTTTCTTATTGGAATATGGGGCGCGTGGGTCGTAAATGCCAAGTGTTCCAGCCATAAACTTTATGTGAAGAGAGAATTATGGAGAACTGTTTGTGAGCTATATGGTTTTCTTTAGTCGATGGTGAAGAAAAATGCAGGTGAAATATTCACCTGCATTTTGTCGTGTCGCTGAATGAGCTACATTACCAATGTTAATTGATCGGTAACGTGGCTCAGTCTTTCTCTTTGCCTTCAGGCTCTTTGCTTTTTGGCCAGATAACAGCTTGTCCACAGATTACATCTTCGCCGTTGAAAGTCAGAGATGGAGACCCATAGAGTTGGTAACCATCTTCCAAAGCCTGAGAGATGCGTTTGCAAAACTTGTCGTCATCTTTACCAGTGATAAAACGATATCCTAGTTTCATCATCTTTCCTTTGTCTCTGGCGATTAGAGAATAAATTTCGACAAATCAGTATCTTTGGCGAGGCCAGATACCTGTTCTGTTACATCATCAGCTGTGATTGTCACGCTTTCGCCACTTCTGTCTGTTGCGGTGAAAGAGATTTCTTCCAACAGTTTTTCAAGCACGGTATGAAGACGGCGGGCACCGATGTTTTCAACAGAGGTATTGATTTCGGCTGCAAGATCCGCAAGGGCATCAATCGCAGAATCTTCAAAAGAGAGTGTAAGTTCTTCAGTACCCATC